>JAFAQI010000275.1 GCA_019246495.1 Frankiales bacterium
ATCGGAGTCTCCGCGTTGCGCACCTCGAGACGCAACAGCTTGCGGCCGGCCGGGTCGATCGCGGTCACGCGACCACCTCGGCCTGCAGCGTGGCGAATGCATTCTCGACGATTGGCAGCACGTCCGCGACCGACACGCGATGTCCGCTCTCGGCGATCAGCGACGTCACGCCGGCGTCGGTGATGCCGCACGGCACGATCGCGGAGAACGGCGCGAGATCGCAGTCGCAGTTCAACGCGAAGCCATGCATCGTCACGCCGCGGGCGACGCGGATGCCGATCGCGGCGACCTTGCGATCCGGCCCCCGGTCGTCCGCCGGCACCCAGACACCACTGCGGCCGTCGACCCGCGTCGTCGCGACGCCGAACGCCGCGCAGACGTCGATGAGCAGTCCCTCGAGTCGGCGTACGTGCGCGACGACGTCGACCGGGTCCGGCAGCCGCACGATCGGGTACCCGGTCAGCTGCCCAGGGCCGTGCCAGGTGATCCGGCCGCCGCGGTCGACGTCGATGACCGGTGTGCCGGTGACGTCGGCGACTGGCCGCTCCCACGGCTCGGTGCGCTTGCCAGCGGTGTAGACCGGCTCGTGCTCGAGCAGCAGCACCGTGTCGTCGATCTCGTCCGCGACCCGCGCGGCGTGCAGCTCCCGCTGGCGGTCCCACGCCTCGGCGTAGGGAACGCGGCCCGCGCGGACGATCTGCACACGTCGAGGGTACGTCGCACCACCGCGGGCGAGGCTGTGGACGACGGCCACCGCATCCGGCCGCAATCTGCTGTCATCCGGTCGTGGAGTCATGGGTGCCGCCGGGCTACGCCCTCGTCGAGCAGTTCGCGGACGGGCCGCCGGAGCGGTGGCTGGCCCGAGGACCGCGCGGTGAAGCGGTTGTGCTTCGGCGAGCCGTCGGCCTGGACGGGCCCGCCGCCGATCGGCAGGCCACCGAGATGCGTCGGCTTGCGGCGGTCGTCGGCTCCCTGGAGAGCCCGCACGTGCTGCCGACCGTCGACGTGCTCGTCGGGTCGGGCGAGCTGGTCCTGGTCGCATCCTGTGCCGAACGCGGCACCCTCGCCGACCTCCTCGACCGCCGTGGACGATTTGCGCCCGGCGAGGTGGTGACGGCACTTGCCCCGATCGCGGCCGTTCTCGGTGAGTTGCACAGTCGCGGTGTCGTTCACGGCCACGTCGCGGCCGGCAACCTCGCGTTCGCGGCGGACGGCAGCCCGGTGCTCTGTGACGTCGGCGTCCGCGAGGCGATCGCCGGCCGACCCGCGTCGGGTCCCGCGGACGACGTCCTGGCCCTCGGTCGGCTGGGCCGACGGATGCTTGGCGGCGCGTCCAGTGCCGAGTCGCTGCACCGGATGCTCGAGGCGGCGACTGCCGCCGATCCCCAGCAGCGGCCGGATGCGACGAGCCTCGCCGGCGCGCTCCTGCGCGCCTGTCCCGCCGAGCCAGTGCGCTTCCGCGAGATCAAGACGCCCGGCGCCGGCTCGGGCGACGTCTCGCGACCGCAACGTCGGCTGATCTCCCTGACCAAGCGCGTCGCTGCGGCTGTCGCGGCCATCGCGGTCGCCGCGGTGCTCGGCCACCTGTGGGGAAGTCGTAGCGGCGGCTCCGGCGCGGCACTGCCCGCCTTGCCCCCAACCGGCGTCCACCCGGTAGCGACGGCCACGACCGACTGGCCGGCGATCGCGCGAGGCCTCGTCACCGCACGGTTTCGGGCCGTCGCGGCCGAACGTCTCGGCCTGCTGTCCACGGCGTACGTCGCGGGCACGTCCGCGGCGCAAGCCGACGCAGCGACGATACGCGAACTCCGCACGATGCACGTCCGTCCGCGCGGCTTGTCGGCCGACGTTGTTGCCGTCGACGTCGAACTGGACCGTCCGGACGCCGCAGTGCTGCGCGTCGTCGACCGGCTCTCCGCCTACGCGCTGGTCGACCGGACCGGCCGAGTGATCGCGCGGCAACCGATGGGCCTGCCGACGACTGTCGAGCTGTCGCTGTCGCGCACCGACGCGGGCTGGCGGATCAGCGGTCTGCGCGTGATCGCCGCTGGTCAGCCGACGAGCGCACCAAGCGCCGCGTCGACGTCGTCGTAGGTGAACGAGAACCCCGCCTGCTCGAGCCGGCTCGGGACCACCCGCTGGCTGACCAGCACGCCCTCATCAGCGAAGCCACCGACGGCGAGTCGAAGCGCCGTCGACGGGACGACAGTAGCCGCCGGGCGGTGGACCGCCCGCGCGATCGCCTTCGTGTAGTCGCGGTTGCGCACCGGCTCCGGCGCCGTGACGTTGACCGGTCCGGTCACGTCGTCCCGGGACAGCAGAAACCGCAGCGCGGCGATGTGGTCCGGCAACGCGATCCACGACATCCACTGCCGACCGGAGCCGAGCCGGCCGCCGAGACCGAGCTTGAACAGCGGCAGCATCTTGCCCAACGCACCCCCGTCCGCCGACAGGACGATGCCGCTGCGCAGATGCACCACGCGCACACCTGCGTCCGACGCGGGTGCCGTTGCCCGCTCCCATTGCTCGACGACATCGGCGAGAAACCCTCGCCCGCGCGATGCCTCCTCATCCACCGCGTCCTCGCCGGTGTCGCCGTAGAAACCGACGGCTGACCCCGACAGCAGCACCCGCGGCCCGTCGTCCGCCGAGGCGAGCGCCCGCGCGATGGTCTCCGTGCTGTCGACGCGGCTGCGCAGCACTGTCCGCTTGTAGTCGTCGGTCCACCGCCGGTCGCCGATGCCCGCCCCGGCCAGGTGCACGACTGCGGTCGCTCCGTCGAGCGCTCCCTCGTCGATGGTCCGCCGTGTGGGCTCCCACTGCCGCTCGTCGGGCGCTGCGGGAGGTCGACGCACCAGGCGTACGACGTCATGCCCGTCCGCGCGCAGGCTCCGCACGAGAGCCGAACCGATCAGCCCGGACGACCCGGTGACGACTACTCGCACGTTTGGGGCTAGGTCTTCAGACGCCGAGCTCGGAGTCGAACTCGCCTTCTTCGAGCCGCGTCTTCACGGTGACGAGGAAGCGCGCCGCGTCCGCGCCGTCGACCATGCGGTGGTCGTAGGTCAGCGCGAGATACATCATGTGCCGCACTGCGATGACCTCACCGACGTCCGGGTCGTCAACGACGACAGGTCGCTTCACCACCGCGCCGGTGCCGAGGATGCCGACCTGCGGCTGGTTGATGATCGGCGTGTCGAACAACGCGCCACGCGAGCCGGTGTTGGTCAGCGTGAACGTGCCGCCACCCAGTTCATCCGGGGTGATGTGGTTGCCGCGCGTGCGCTCGGCGAGGTCGGAGATCTTGCGCGCCAGGCCAGCGAGGTTCAGATCGCTCGCGTCCTTGATGACCGGCACGAGCAGTCCGCGAGGCGTGTCGACCGCGATGCCGAGATGCACGGCGTCGTGGTACGTCGCAGTTCCCGCCTCCACGTCGATCGAGGAGTTGACCGCCGGGTGCTCGCGGAGCGCCTCGCAGGTCGCAAGAGCGAGGAACGGCAGATAGGACAGCTTCACGCCCTCGCGCGCCTCGAACTCGTCCTTCGCGCGCTCGCGCAGCCGCGCGATGCGGGTGAGGTCGGCCTCGACGACGGTCGTCAGCTGCGCGGAGATCTGCAGCGACTCGACCATGCGCTGCGCGATGACCGTGCGCAGCCGCGAGAGTTTCTCGGTCTTGCCGCGCGGTGGGCTGTCCACCGATGCGTGCGACGGCTTGTCGCCGCCGGCCTTCGCTGCCGGAGCTGACTTGGCCGCAGGCGCGGACTTCTCCTGCCGGGACGGCTGCTCCTTGTCGTCCTTGTCGGCGTCGGCCTTCCCACCGTCGGACTTGCCGGCTGCGTCGAGCACGTCCTGCTTGCGGATACGCCCGCCGACTCCCGTCCCGTGGACGTCCGCGAGATCGACACCGTGCTCGGAGGCCAGCCGGCGTACGAGGGGAGTGACGTACGACGGACCGCCGCCGTCCTCGCCATCGTCGGACCCGGCGTCGGAGTCGCCTTCGTCGTCGGCCGCGACGGCTTCGCGCTCGCCCGCGTCCGCTGCGGACTCGCCCTTGTCCTCGCCGTCGGACTCGGGCTGCCGCTGCGGCTCCTCCTCGGCGTCGTCGGTCTCAGCCTCGTCGCCCGACTCAGCCTTGTCGCTCTGCTCAGCCTCGTCCGTTTGCTCTGCGTCGTCGCCTGACTCGGGCTCGTCCGACTGTTCGGCCTCGTCCTGCTGGCTCTGGTCGGCCTGGTCTGACTCGTCGGACGACGTGTCACCCGAGTCGGACTGCTCCGCCTCGCCGCCGCCGCCGCTGCCGTCGTCGATGACCGCGAGCTCCGAGCCGACCTCGACCGTCTCGTCCTCGCCGACCTTGATGGACTTGAGGACGCCGGCCGCCGGCGACGGGATCTCGGTGTCGACCTTGTCGGTCGACACCTCGAGCAGCGGCTCGTCGGCCTCGACCTGGTCACCCTCCTTCTTGAGCCAGCGGGTGACGGTGCCCTCGGAGACGCTCTCTCCGAGGCGCGGCATCGTGACGGAGACCGACATGACGACCTTTCGAAGCCTGGTTAGCCGTGGACGTGCAGGGGCTTACCCGCCAGAGCGAGGTGTGCCTCGCCGACCGCCTCGGAAAGCGTCGGGTGCGGGTGGATGAGCTGCGCGACCTCGACGGGCAAGGCCTCCCAGTTGGTGATGAGCTGTGCTTCGGCGATGAGGTCGCCGACCCGCGAGCCGACCATGTGTACGCCGAGGACCGGCCCGTCCTTCACCGCCACGACCTTGCACGCCCCCGCGGTCTGCAGGATCTGCGCGCGGCCGTTGCCGGCGAGGTCATAGGTGAACTCGACGACGTCGTGCCCGCGCTCCTTGGCCTGCGCGGCGGTGATGCCGACGCTTGCGACTTCCGGCTCCGAGTAGGTGATGCGCGGGACGTTGTCATAGTCGACCGCCGGCGGGTTCAGCCCCGCCACCCGTTCGGCGACCATGATCCCCTCGGCGAAGCCGACGTGCGCGAGCTGGAGACCCGGCCGCAGGTCGCCGATCGCATAGACGTTGTCGAGGTTGGTCTGGCAGTGCGCGTCGACCTTGACGAACCCGCGGTCCATCTCGAGCCCGACCTCGTCGTAGCCGAGACCTTCCGACACCGGGCCACGACCAACGGCGACTAGCAGCAGTTCTGCGTCGTACGTCGTCCCGTCCTCGAGCGTCACTGTCACGCCGGAGTCGGTGGTCTTGGCCTCGCTGAACTTCTTGCCGAGCGAGAACGTGATGCCGCGCTTGCGGAAGGCGCGCTCGAGCAGCTTCGAGCTGGACTCTTCTTCGAGCGGCAACAGGTGCGGCAGCGCCTCGATGATCGTCACGTCGGCGCCGAAGGACTTCCAGACGCTCGCGAATTCGACGCCAATGACACCGCCGCCGAGCACGACGACCGACTGCGGGACGCGGTCGAGCCGCAGGGCGTGCTCGCTGCTGATGATGCGCTCGCCGTCGACCTCGAGCCCGGGCAGCGACCGCGAGTAGGAACCGGTCGCGAGGACGACCGCCTTCTCCGCCTGATAGCGCGTGCCGTCGACCTCGACGGTGTTGGGCGAGACCAGCCGGCCGGATCCCTCGACGACCGTGATCTTGCGCGACTTCACGAGGCCGGTGAGGCCCTTGTGCAGCCGACTGACGACGCCGTCCTTGTAGGAGTTGACGGTCGCCATGTCGATGCCGTCGACCGAGGAGCGGACGCCGACCTTCTCGCCCTCACGCGCCGCGTCGGCGACCTCGGCCGCGTGCAGCAGCGCCTTGGTCGGGATGCAACCGCGGTGCAGGCAGGTGCCACCCACCTTGTCGCGTTCGACCATCACGACCGAGAGGCCGAGCTCGGCGGCCCGCAACGCGCAGGCATAGCCGCCGCTGCCGGCCCCGAGGATGACGAGGTCGGCGGTCTGTGCCGAGTCCGAGCTGGACGCCACGTGCGGCTCCTTGAACGCGAGGCGACATCGTTGTCGCCCCCATTCTCACACCCGCACCGCGCGCCGCCTCCCGGCGCCGGGAGCGGACGGCTCAGCGCGCGGCGCGCGCCAGGAACTCCACGAGGCTTCGCACCGGCACGCCGGTGCCGCCCTTGGGCGTGTAGCCGTGGGGCTCACCCTGGTTGTAGGCCGGACCCGCGATGTCGAGGTGGGCCCAGCGGACGCCCGCAGGCACGAACTCCTTCAGGAAGAGCCCAGCGGTCAGCATTCCGCCGTTCCGGTCGCCGATGTTGGCGAGGTCGGCGACCTCCGAGTCGAGCGACTTGCGCAGCTCCTCGGGAAGCGGCATCGGCCACGCCTGCTCGCCGGCCGCGCCCGCCGAGTCGACCAGCTCGCTGCGCAGGTCGTCGTCGTTGGCCATGACCGCATAGACGTGCGACCCGAGCGCGACGAGCTGGGCACCGGTGAGCGTCGCCACGTCGATGATGTAGTCGGGTTTCTCCTCGCCCGCCCGCACGATGACGTCGGCCATGATGAGCCGGCCCTCGGCGTCGGTGTTGAGCACCTCGACCGTCTTGCCACCGCGCATGGTGAGCACGTCGGAGGGGCGGATCGCGTGGCCACTCGGCATGTTCTCCGCCGTCGGCACCCAGCCGACGACGTTGATGTCGAGACCGAGTCGCGCGACCGCGCGCAGCGTCGCGATGACCGACGCCGCGCCGCCCATGTCTGACTTCATCCACTCCATCGCCTGCGCGGGCTTGAGCGACAGGCCGCCGGAGTCGAACGTGATGCCCTTGCCGACCAGATGCACCGTCGTACGCGCCTTCTTGCTGGTGTAGCCGATGCGCACGAGCCGCGGCGGATGCGACGAGCCGGCACCGACGCCGAGGATGCCGCCGTAGCCACCCTCGCGCAGCGCATCGTCGTCCAGCACCTCGACCTCGCAGCCCACCGGTGCGCATGCATCGACGGCCGCCTGCGCGAAGTCCGCGGGACGCAGGTCGCCGGGCGGGGTGTTGACCAGGTCGCGGGCGAGTGTGACCGAGTCGGTGACGACCGTCGCGCGGTCGACGACGGCCTTGGTCTGCTTGTCCCGCGGATCCGGTACGACGACAAGCGCTGTGCCGACCGGTCGCTTCGCCTTCTTCGCCGACGCGGCGGTGCGATAGCGAGTGAACGCGTAACCGCCGAGTTGCACGCCCTCGACAACCGCGCGGAGGGTCTCGTCGTCGTTGCCGTTGACCGAGCCGAGCGCGGTGGCGACGCGAGGAGTTCCGGCGAGCGCGCGCATTGCCGAACCGATCGCCCGGCGGAGCACCTCCGGATCGAACCGCTCGCCACGAGCCGGCTCCGGGCCGAGGCCCACGGCCACCACGGTCGGCGCGCTGATCCGCCCGGTCCCGGGAAGCTTCGTGACCTCACCCTTGTCGCCGGTGACGCCCATCGACTTCAGCGTGGCGGCGAGCTGCTTCTTGAACGCCTTGTCCACGTCGGTCGCGCCGGGCGCGAGCTGCGGTCCACCGCGCGAGGATGTGACGCCGACGAGAATCGCGTCGGCCTTGACCTCGGACAGCGCTGTCTTGGTCAGTGACACGGCAGTCATGGCCGCCGATGCTAGTGCTCGGCTGCGGAGATTCGGTCCTTCTTGTCCATTCCGATAGCGTCGCGGCCCGTGACAGCAGGCCCCGGCTCGCCCCTGCGCCAGTCCCCGCTCCATGACCGCCACGTCGCGCTCGGCGCCCGGATGGCGGAGTTCGGCGGCTGGGAGATGCCGATCCAGTACGCCGGCGTCGTCGAGGAGCATCTCGCGGTCCGCGAGCGGGTCGGTCTCTTCGACGTCAGCCACCTGGGCAACGTCGAGGTCGCCGGCCCGGGCGCGAGGGACTTTGTCAACCGCTGCCTGACCAACGACCTCGACCGGATCGGCCCCGGCCAGGCGCAGTACACGCTGTGCTGCGACGACGAGTCCGGCGGCGTGGTCGACGACCTGATCGTCTATCGCGGCCGCGCCGACGACCTGCACCTCGTGCCCAACGCCGCCAACACTCCCGAGGTCGTCCGGCGGCTGCGTGCCGCCGCTCCGGACGGGGTCGACGTCATCGACCAGCACGAGGACTTCGCGATCCTCGCGGTGCAGGGGCCGTCGTCGCCGGACGTGCTGTCGGACGTCGGCCTCCCCGCGGTCCTTGACTACATGGCGTTCCGACAGCACGAGCTCGGCGGCGTATCAGTCGTCGTCTGCCGCACCGGCTACACGGGCGAGCACGGCTACGAGCTCGTCGTACCCAGTGGCGAGGCGCTGCCGCTGTGGGATGCGCTCGCGAGTGCGGTGACGGCTCGCGACGGCCGGCCGTGCGGTCTCGGTGCGCGGGACACGTTGCGGACGGAGATGGGTTATCCGCTGCACGGCCAGGACCTCTCCCTCGACATCACGCCGGTGCAGGCCCGGTGCGGGTGGGCGGTCGGCTGGACGAAGCCGGAGTTCTGGGGCCGGGACGTGCTGTCCGCGGAGCGCGAGGCGGGAGCGCGCCGGCTGCTGTGGGGACTGCGCGCCGAGGACCGCGGCATCCCGCGGCCGCACATGTCTGTGCGCGACGCGCAGGGCACCGACGTGGGCGAGGTGACCAGCGGGACGTTCTCGCCGTCGCTCAAGGTGGGCATCGGTCTCGCGTTGCTGGACCGGTCTGTTGCCGAAGGTGACGAGGTGTCGGTCGACGTGCGCAGCCGTCCGTCGCAGATGCGAGTCGTGAAGCCGCCGTTCGTCGCTTCCCACGTCCGGTGAGGAGCGACCGGATCCTGCTGGTCGGGATGATGGGTTCGGGCAAGACGACGGTCGGCCGCGCGCTGGGTGACCTCCTCGGCTGGCGCTACGTCGACAACGACGAGATGCTCGAGCAGGCGGTCGGCCGGTCGACCCGCGACGTGCAGGAGCACGACGGTGAGCAGGCGCTGCGGCGGGCGGAGTCGGCCGCGTTGACCGCCGCGCTGGATGAAGGTGGACCGCTGGTTGCGAGCATCGCGGCCGGTGTCGTCACCGATGGTCTCGACCGGGCGCGCCTGCGGTCCGGCGGGTTCGTCGTCTGGCTGCACGCGACGCTCCAGACGTTGGCCGAGCGAGTCGAAGGCACCGACCGACCCTGGCTCGGCAAGGACCCGGCCGCGGCGCTGAGCGAGCTCTATGCGGGCCGCGAGTATCTCTACTCCGTCGTCGCGCACCTCACCGTCGAGGTCGACTCATTGCCGGCGGATGTCGTCGCGGTGCGCATCGCGACCGAGGTCGCGCGTCGCGGTCACTGACCCAGCTTCTTTTCCAGCCGCTTGATGGCTGCGGCGAGAGCGGCCACGTCCGCCTTGCTCGCGGGTGCCGCTTCGGGCTTGAGCACGACGACCACCGCACCACCCGTGCCGAGGCTCGCTTCCTGCACCTCGCTGACGTCGCCGGCGCCTTGCCGCTTCATCGCGGCGTCGAGGTCGGCGCGACGCAGACCTTCGTGGCGGAGTGCTCTGTCGTCGTACTTCCCGTCGTTGACGAGACGGGTCTCCTTGCCCTCGAACAACCGCGCCAGCGGCGGGCTCGCGGCCGACGCGCGGACGATCACCGCGTTGACCGCGACGAGCACCGTTGCCCCGATGAGCCCGCCCACCAACGAGTTGTCGTTGCCGATCACCGCGTTCTGCACGACGTTGGACAGCAGCAGCATCACGACGAGGTCGAACGAGTTGAGCTGCGCGAGGTCGCGTTTGCCGGCGAGCCGCAGCAGCACGGCGAGCGCGAGGTAGACCGCGAGGGTGCGGATGACCTTCTCGGTCAGCGACAGGTCGAGGTGGAAAAGGTTGTGTCCCATGGCGCAAGCATGAGGCTCAACCGAGCTCGACGCGCGCGTCGAACGCGGCGCGGCGAGCAACGCGTCGCAACGCCGTCGTGACCGGACGCGCAAGAAAGAGCAGCAGGACGACGTTGCCGATCGCGGCCGGTACGTCGAAGCCGAGCGAGCTCGTGATGTCGAACCGCCACCAGTGCAGGAGATTGGTGCCGAGCGATCCGTTGGGGTCAAAGGCGATCTGCGGCGGGTAATAGCGCGCGAACGGCCAGAACGAGAGGTTGAGCAACGCGCCGTAGACGAGCGCACTCACCGCGCCGTACGCCGCGAGCAGCACCGCCTCCGCGCGTCCGGTCAGCCGCGGTAGGCAACCCGCACCGAAGCCGACCCACCCCGCGCCGACCATCTGGAACGGCAACCACGGACCGACGCCCGCGGTCAGCAGCGCCGACGCGAACAGGGCGAGCGCGCCGAGAGTGAATCCGAAGCCGCGGCCGAACACCCGGCCGCCGCAGATGAGCAGGACATAGACGAACGTGAACCCGGTGCCACCGCCGGACAGCGGGCGCAGCGCGGCGTCGATGCCCGCGAGGATGCCGAGAACCGCCACCGTCTTTGCGTCGAGGTGGCCGTCGGAGAGCTCGGCAAAGAGAACGGCGAGGCACACCGGCAGCAACGTCACGAAGATCCACGGCGCGTCACTGGAGTGCGAGCCGAGCAGGCCGGGGTCGACGAACGGCCAGAAGAACGCGAGCCCGCCGACCAGCGAAGCCACTGTCAACGCCACAGCGGAACGCGGGCGCAGCGTCAGCGAACGGACCGGCCGGGCCGCCGTGAGGGTCGTCATCGGATCACCCGGCCGCTCACCCCGCCAGTGCTTCGGTGACGGAGTCGACGGTTAGCCACGGCAGGGGTGCGAGCACCTTCGCCACCTGCGGGGCGAACACCGGCGACGACACGGCGACGTCGGCGGCCGGCCCGTCGGTGACGATCTCGCCATCCGCCAGCACGACGATGCGCGTCGCCACCTCCGCGGCGAGTTCGACGTCGTGCGTCGCCATGACGACCGCGTGACCTCGACTTGTGAGCTCGCGAAGGATCGTCCGCAGCCGGCGTTTGGCCGGGTAGTCGAGACCGCGCGTCGGCTCGTCCAGCGCGATGACGTCGGGCTGGTTCGCGAGGACGATCGCCAGAGCGAGGGTTAGCCGTTGCCCCTCGGACAGGTCACGCGGATGCGCAGTGGAGTCGAGGTCGGGCAGCAGGTCGGCGAGCAGTCGTTGCGTCGTACCAGCCGCGGCGTCGGCGTCGCGGTCGCTCACCGCGCACTCGACGGCCACCGACTGCGCCCACAGCAGATCGGTCGGGTCGTGCGGCACGAGACCCACCCGGCGTACGACGTCGCGCGGCGACCGGCCCGACGTCGGCGAACCGGCGACGAGCACCCGCCCTGACGACGGCGACCGCAGCCCTGCGATGAGCGACAGCAACGTCGACTTGCCGGCGCCGTTGCGTCCCATCACCGCGACGAGCTCGCCGCGACCGACGGTCAGGTCGATGTCATGCAGTGCCCGGACGGCGCCGTACGACGCAGACACT
>JAFAQI010000147.1 GCA_019246495.1 Frankiales bacterium
ACGACTCCGACATCGTCATCGGCAAGATGGTCGGCGTCACCCGTGGTGCGCCGAGCGACCTGTTCGCGCGCAGCGTCGACCGGGCGACGTTCGACAACAGCGCGCTCGCGACCGGCCTCAGCGTGCACAAGATGTTCCGTACGTCGCTGCTGCGCGACAACGGCATCCGCTTTCCCGAGAGCAAGGGCCGCGCACTCGAAGACCAGTACGTGATGCTCCAGGCCTACTTTGCGGCGAATGTCGTGTCGATCGTCGCGGACCGGGTCTGCTACTGGCACAACCGCCGCCCCGACGGCGGCAACATCACCGCGCGGCGCATCGACCCGGTCGGTTACTACCAGGCGGTTCGCGAGAACCTCGACCTCATCGACGCAAAGGCGCCGTCTGCCGAGGTGCGTGACGCGCTGCTGCGCCGCCAGTTCGACCACGAAATCCTCAACCGGCTGCGCGAGCCGAAGGTGCTGAAGGCGCCGCGGCGTTTCCTCGACAAGCTGTTGCGTGAGGTGCGCAAGGTCGTCGTCGAGCGGTTCCCCGAGGAGTTCGTCGACACGATGCCGGCGACGACGCGGGCGCGCGGCGCAGCGATCCGGCGCGGTGACCTGCGCGGACTCGTCTCCCTGGCGAAACGCGCCGATCGTGTCGTGGCCAGCGGTGACGTGGTCTCGGTCGAGGCGGCGGGCGACGGCGTCCGCCTCGGCTTCGTTGCGCAGCTGGCATGGGAGGACGGCAAGCCGATCACGGTCCAGCCGGTGCGCGGCGGTGGCTGGCAGATCGACCGCGACTTGCTACCGCGACGGCTGGCGACCCGGCCGGACACCGACGCCGAGGTGCGAGACGTTCGAGTGACCGTGTCGGCGCGCAACCGCGACACACACGTGTCGTGGTTCGTTCCCGTGTCCACCGAGGTCTCGCTCGAGCCGGCCGGCAAGGGCGCGAGCACTGTGCTGGTCCGCGGCACTGCCGACATCGATCTCGCGACCATCGCCGGCGGCGGGCCGTTGGATGAAGGCTCGTGGGCGCTCGCGGTCCGCGTGCGGGCGATGGGCCTCAAGCGCAGCCGCCGGCTGACTCTCGGCCCCGGACTGGACGAGGACGACGCGATGGCGCTGGGCTCCGACGGCGGGCTGTTCGTGACGGCGAACCGCGGTCTCGGCGTACGGGTCCAGGGTCCGGCGCGGGTCCGCGCCTGATGCGGTCGCTGTTTCCGCGGGCAGCAGCCGAGGTCGACCTGGCCGAGGCCTACGCCGCTCCCCCGGGTCGCCACCTGCGGGTGAACTTCGCGGCCAGCGCGGACGGTGCCGTCACGGTCGACGGCCGGTCGCGCGGCCTGTCGAGCGACGCCGACCGCGAGGTCTTCCACTTGCTGCGCGACATGTGTGACGTCGTGCTCGTCGGCGCGGGTACGGCGCGGACGGAGAACTACGGCGGCGCGCGGACAGGGCCGCGCGGCACACCGCCGATCGCTGTCGTGAGCCGTTCGTTGCGTTTCGACCCCAGCAGCCGGTTGTTCACGGACAGGTCTGTGCAGCCGATCGTGGTCACCTGCGCAGCTGCGCCGTCGGACCGGCGGGAGGCTCTCACCGGTCTCGCCGACGTCGTCGTGGCCGGAGACGACGACGTCGACCTCGCTGCTGCGCTCGAGATCCTGGCCGAGCGCGGGCTCGTTCACGTGCTCTGCGAGGGCGGGCCGCATCTCTTCGGCACGTTGCTCGCCGCGGGACTCGTCGACGAGCTGTGCCTGACGGTCGCGCCACTGCTCGCGGGCGGCGCCGCGGGACGGATCGTGGACGGGCTGGCCGCGCAGCTCGTCACTCCGCTGGAGCTCGGGCAAGTGCTGGTCGACGACGGCCACCTGTTCCTGCGCTACTCCACAGCGCGCGGCTGAGGCCGCTTCTCCACAGCGACGGCGGCGACAGCCGACGCCGTCGGCATCTCCGCCGACCATGGCGCACCACCGACCATGGGAGGTCTAGTGCGCCGCGCGATCCTCGCGTTTTTCTGTTCTGCCCTCACGTTGACGTGCCTCGCCGCGTCAGACGTCTTGCCGGCGGCCGCCGCAGGCAGCCGACAGCACGTGACAACGACGACGGAGAAGTCGGTCTGCCGGCACGTTCGCCGAGCGCGGGCGCGGTGTTTCGCCGTACGGCTCGACCGGGTCCGTCGCGGCCGGGTGCGGCACGCGGCCGCGCCGCTTGGCCTCACGCCGGCTGACCTGGTCTCGGCCTACTCGCTGCCGGCCGCGCCGGCAGGTGCCGGCCAGATCGTCGCCATCGTCGACGCTTACGACGACCCGTCCGCGGAAGCCGACCTGGCGGTGTATCGCCAACAGTTCGGGCTCCCCGCGTGCACCACTCGCAACGGCTGCTTCCGCAAGGTCGACCAGACCGGTGGCCACAGCTACCCCGCCCCGGACGGCGGCTGGGCACAGGAGATCTCGCTCGACCTCGACATGGTGTCGGCCGTCTGCCCGGCCTGCCACGTGCTCCTGGTCGAGGCCGACAGCGCCGCACAGGCCAACCTCGGCGCCGCGGTCGACACAGCGGTCCGGCTCGGCGCGACCGAGGTGAGCAATAGCTACGGCGGACCCGACGCGTCCGACGACACCTACGGCCGCTACTACCACCATCCCGGCGTCGTGATCACGGCATCCGCCGGCGACAACGGTTACGGCGTCTCCTACCCGGCCTCGTCGAAGTGGGTCGTCGCGGTCGGCGGGACGAGCCTGCGTCGCTCGACCCGCGCGCGCCGCGGCTGGAGCGAAGGCGTGTGGGACGGCACGGGCAGCGGCTGCTCCACGATGAACTCCGGCACCGGCGAGCGAACGGCCACCACGCAGTGCGCCGGCCGCGCGGTCGCGGACATCGCAGCGGTCGCCGATCCGGCGACCGGTGTGGCGGTCTATGACAGCGACAGCTTCCAGGA
>JAFAQI010000256.1 GCA_019246495.1 Frankiales bacterium
AATCCTTTCGTTCACAAAACCTTTGCGCGAAATGCCGCTTTGCGTGCATGCCGTAGGTAGACCGCGCCCGGCGGCGGCGCTCCCCACTCGCGGCCCGGCTTCCCGAGCGTCCGGGAACAAACAATGCCACCCCGCTGGCACTGCAGCCCGGTAGCGTTTCTGCTACACCGTCGCGGCGTTTCACGGCGCACCGTACATGGAGGATGTATGTGGATCAACAACCACGGAAATGGCAACGTCATCGCGCACACGATCCGGGAAAGCACGATCAACGTGCGGCCGGCCGACCCGCTCCAAGAGCTGGATATCGAGCGGCGCTGGACGCTGATTGTACCGATTAGGCCGAGCACGCTTGGGATCATCGGCATGCTCTCGTTCATCATGACCGGCATCGGGACGGTGGCCAGCTGCTACAGCGTCTTGTTCGGGACGGTCCCGAACGAGTGGCTGCGGTGGCTTGCACTGTTCGCCGCGCGGCTCGGCTTCGGTACGATCGTGCTCCTGGTCGCGAGCGCCGTCGTCGCGGCGCTCGGCTGGCAGCTCGCGCGCCGGCGGTTCGCGCAGCTTGGGTCGATCGCGTTCGAGATTTCCGGCGAGGGCAACGTCGCGATGTCCGCTTTGAGCGCCCCGTGCCCGCGCTGCGCCGGCAGGCTGCGCCTGAGCAGCGGTGGCGAGCACGACCCGCACGTCTATTTCACATGCAGTCGAAATCCCGGCCACTGCTGGCCCTTCGACTACACGACGCTGTGACCGAGGCCGTCCCCTTCAAAGCGCCTAAGCGAAGTCCGAAGGGCGCTCAGGGCAACGCTACGTTGAGCGAAATTGGTACGGTCGCCGACGTGCCGTCCGAGCGGCTGGCGACCAAAGACGCCGTTACGGCGGTTTGTCCGGGTGCGAGCGCCGCGAGTGGAAACGGGAAAGACGCCTGCCATTGGCCGGGCGCCGTTTGCGCAAGGCCGATGCTCTGCGTGCCGACGTGCAACTTGACCGTCGTCGAGTTCGTCGTCGTGACGGCGGCGACGCGCACCGAGGCTCCATTTGAGACGACCGTCGGCGAAAGCGTCGCGTAGAAGATCTGAACCGGGTCGGTCGGCTTGGCGAAATTGCTTTGAGGCGCGGCGCCGAACGTAAACACGTTGGTCTGTGCGAACGCCGTGGGAACCGGGGCCGGCGTCACCGCCGTGCGCGGCGCAGGCGACGTCATCGCGATCGGTGCCGGCGTCGCTGCTACGACGGCTGTCATTCGTCGCGTCGGAAGCTGCCCGCTCGGTGCGGGGAGGCGCGTGTTCGGCGGCAATGTCGGAAGTGCGGCCGGTGTCGGTATACCCTGCAGCGGCGGACCGGGGAGGACCGACTTCCCAGGCTTGACGATGTGCGGCGTGACGACGATGATCAGCTCGTTGCGCTGGCCCTGCACGTTGTCGTTGCGGAACACGCGCCCCACCAGCGGCACGTCGCCCAGAATCGGCACCTTCGTCGTCGTGCGAGTGTCGTTCTCCTGAATGAGTCCGCCGATGACCAGCGTTTCGTCGTCCTGAAGGTGGACGGTCGTTTGCGTGTCGCGGGTGCTGATCTCCGGCACGCCGGCGTTCGTGCCGATCAAGCTGTTCACGACCGGATGCAAGGCGACGGTGACTCCGCCGTCCGGGGACACGGACGGCGTGATGTCGAGCGTAACGCCGGTTTGGAAGCTCTGGACCTGGGTGGTCGCGATTGTGCCGGCATTGCCCGCGGTTGTGGTGAGGATCGAGATCGTGTCACCGGCGCGGATGCTGGCGGTGCGACCCGAAAGCGTCGTGATCCGCGGATCTGCGAGCACCCGCCCTTTGCCGTTTTGGACGAGCAGGTTCAGCTGCGCAGTAAACGAGATGGGGGTGCGCGAGAGCGCTTGAAAACGCCCGAGGCGGGGCGGCGAACCGTCCGCGTTCGGCGGCGGCTGCATTTCGGTGAACGTCGTACTGATGGCCGCGGTGCCGAGCTGAAGGCCGATGTTCTTGGCGACGCTCTCGTCGACTTCGAGCACCTCGGTGTCCAGCACCACGAGCGGCGGCACGACGTCGACCTTGTCGAGGAACTGACGCGCGGAGCGCACGCTCGCGGGCGGCCCGACGAGCGCGATCTGCCCTGGTGTCGGCAGCTGGACGACGCGAACGTCCGGCGTGACGACTTGCAGTGCTTGCGTGAACGATGCGACCGCGTCGATGCCGCCCGACGTCTGCCCGGGGATGAACGACTTCAGCGTCACCACGTCCGTCGAGCCGTCACCGAAGCTCCCGGACTGGGCGATCCCGCTCGCTTGGGAGGCCGGTGCAGCATCGAGTTGCGCGATCGCGTCTGCGATGCGCTGCTGCTGAGCCGCCGTTCCGGTCACCGCGAGCGCGTTGAGCGAGGCGTCGACCGTAACCTCGAGCTCGCGAAAGCTGCGCCGCAGGAGGTCGGCGACGGAAGCGGCGTCGAGCGTGCGAATACGATAGACCTGCGTGTAGCGCTCGCCGAAGTTTGGAAGATCTAATTGCGCGACGAGCGCCTTACCGCGCGCGACCGCGTCCGGCGCGCCCGACAGAACGACCGCGCTTCCGGAAACGGCCACGTGGAGTCCCGGGACCTGCGCCGCGAGCGACCGCGCGACGTCGTGCGGTAGGCGTCGCGATACCGGCACGGCTTCGGCCGAGACTGCTGTCGGCGGCGGCGTAGCGCTCGGAGCGTCGAGCGCGTCGATCGCCGCCTTGATCTGGCTCAGGTCGTTAGGGCGTGCTGTGACGAGCAGCTGTTTTGTCCCGGCGGCTGCAAACTTTGAGGTCGGGAAGGCGGCATGTAGGTTCTCGGCGAGCACGCGCGCCTGAACCCCTCCATGCAAGGTAAAAGCTT
>JAFAQI010000344.1 GCA_019246495.1 Frankiales bacterium
CGCAGCCGCTTGCGTGCGCCTTCGAGGTCGCTCGACGGGTCGAGCCGCTCGGCCTCTTCGACGAGAGCCTGCTTGACCTCGAGATTCGTCGCGTGCTCCGCGTCCCGCTTGGCGAACGTCTCGCTGCGCTTGGCGAAGAACGAGTCCTGCGCGGCCTTGAACCGCGCCCACAGCGCGTCGTCCACCTCGCGGCTCGCCCGCCCGGCTGCCTTCCACTCCGACATGAGCTCCTTGAACCGCCGCGCGGTCGGCCCCCAGTCGTCGCTCGCGGCAAGCTTCTCGGCGTCGGCGACCAACCGCTCCTTGCGTTCGGCGGCCTGCCCGCGCTGCTGGTCGAGCTCGGCGAAGTGCGCCCGCCGACGGTGGTCGAAGTCGCGCCGGGCTGCAGCGAACTGCTCCCACAGCTCGCTGTCGACCTTGCGGTCGACGCCCCGGATCGCCTTCCACTCCTCGACGATCGCCCGATAGCGGTCGCCCGTCGCCCGCCACTCCGTGCTCGCCGCGAGCTGCTGCGCCTCCGCGACGAGCGCGCGCTTCTTGTCCGCCGCCGCCTCCGCCGCGGCCGCCCGGGCCGTGGCCTGCTCGGCGCGGCGGGCCTCCACGTTCTCCAGTACGCCGCCCAACCGCTGGTCGAGCGCGTCGAGATCGCCGATCACGGCGGCCGTGCCGAGCGTCTCGCGGAGCTTCGTCGCCGCTGCGGCGACCGTCTTGGGGTCGGCGGCCGCCGAGGCGATCCGGCCTTCGAGGATCGCGACCTCGGCGGCGAGGTCGTCGTAGCGCAGCGTGTAGTAGGCCAGGCCCTCCTCGACCGAGCCCGCCTGCCAGGAGCCGATCGCCCGCTCGCCCGACGCCGTCCGCACGTAGACCGTGCCGTCGTCGGCGATGCGGCCCCACTCGCTCATGACGCGCATCCTCACATGTGGCGTCTTGCGTGCGCCCGGTCACAAGTTCACGAGCGCTTTGTGCATATGTTCACAAGCGGCTTAGACTCGGATCTCCCGTCGACTGGAGTCGCTCATGCCGGTGCCTCGCGCCGCCGCTTCGCGGACAGGCCGGCGAGGGGTCATCCCGGAGGCGACCGTCGCCCGGTTGCCGGTCTACCTCCGCGTGCTCACCGCGCTCGCCGAGGGCGGGGTCGGGACTGTCTCCTCCGAGGGGCTCGCCGGAATGGCCGGCGTCGGCTCGGCGAAGCTCCGCAAGGACCTGTCGCACCTCGGCTCCTACGGCACGCGGGGCGTGGGCTACGACGTCGACTACCTCGTCTACCAGATCTCGCGGGCGCTCGGCCTGACCCAGCACTACCCGGTCGTCATCATCGGCGTCGGCAACCTCGGTCACGCGCTCGCCAACTACGCCGGCTTCGCCACCCGCGGTTTCCAGACCGTCGCGCTGGTCGACGCCGACCCGCGCCGCGTCGGTGAGTCGGTCGGCGGTCACGAGATCCACCACCTCGACGACCTCGAGATGCTCGTCAAGGAGCACGAGATCTCGATCGGCGTGATCGCGACGCCCGCGACGGCCGCGCAGGACGTGTGCGACCGGCTCGTCGCCTGTGGAGTCACCAGCGTCCTCAACTTCGCGCCGGTCGTGCTCGCGGTGCCGGACGGTGTCGAGGTGCGCAAGGTCGACCTCTCGATCGAGTTGCAGATCCTCGCGTTCCACGAGCAGCGCAAGGCCGCTGGTGTCACGGCGTCCGGCACCGCGTTGCCCGACGGCGTACGCGCTGCTGTCGCCGACCCGACGGGGGTCGCGCGATGAGCACGCTGGTCATCGGGCTGTCGCATCGCTCGGCGTCGGTGGACCTGCTCGAACGGACGGCGCTCGGCGAGGACGGCATCACCAAGCTGCTCGCCGACACGACGTCGGCCGAACACGTCGACGAGGCGCTCGTGCTGGCCACGTGCAACCGCCTCGAGGTCTATGCCGACGTACGCAAGTTCCACGGCGGCGTGCAGGAGCTCACCGAGCGGATCGTCGAGCGGACCGGTGTCGCACTCGACGAGCTCACCGAGCACCTCTATGTGCATTACGAGGACCGCGCCGTGCAGCACCTCTTCGCGGTCGCGAGTGGGCTCGACTCGATGGTCGTCGGCGAGGCGCAGATCCTCGGCCAGCTGCGCACCGCGGCGCAGGAGGCGCGTGAGGACGGGACCCTCGGCCGCGCGCTCGGCCCGCTCGTCGACAACGCGCTGCGGGTGGGCAAGCGGGTCCACACCGAGACCGGCATCGACCGCGCCGGCCGCTCGCTTGTGTCGGTCGGACTCGACCTCGCGAGCGAGACGCTCGGTGGCCTCGCCGGGCGGCAGGCCGTCCTCGTCGGCGCCGGCTCGATGAGCGGTCTCGCGGCGTCGTCACTTCGTTCCCGTGACGTCGCAGACATCGTCGTCGTCAACCGCACACCGGAGCGCGGCGAGCGGCTCGCGACCGCGGTCGCCGGCCGTGCGGCCGAGCTCGCAGCGCTGGCCGGCGAGATCGCGGCGGCCGACCTGCTGGTGTCGTGCACCGGCGCGATCGGCACCGTGGTGTCGGCCGACGTCGTACGCCGAGCCATGCGCGACCGAGGCGATCGGCCATTGTTCGTGCTCGACCTGGCGCTGCCGCGTGACGTCGACCCGGACGTGCGCGCATTGAGTGGCGTCGTGCTCGCCGACCTGGAGTCGTTGCGATCTGCAGTCCACGACGCGGAGGTCGCGCGCGACATCGAGGCCGCGCGACGCATCGTCACCGATGAAGTTGCGTTGTTCCTCACCAGGCAGCGGTCCGAGCGAGTTGCGCCGACCGTCGCGGCGCTGCGCGCACGCGCGCAGGAAGTTGTCGACGCGGAGCTGGCCCGGCTCGGTGCGCGGTTGCCCGAGCTCGACGAGCGCAGCACGCGCGAGATCGCGATGACGGTCTCGCGAGTCGTCGACAAGTTGCTGCACGCCCCGACCGTGCGGGTGAAGGAGCTGGCCGGGTCGCCGGGCGGCGACTCCTACGCCGAGCTGCTGCGCGAGTTGTTCGCACTCGACCCGGCCGTGACCGAGGCTGTCGCCCGCGCAGATGTCGTCGTCGAGGACGAGACATGACCGCTACTGCGACCAGCACGTTGCGGCTCGGCACGCGCCGGTCGGCGCTGGCGCTCGCGCAGGCCGACATCGTCGCGCGGGCGTTGCGGGCCGGCGGGCAGAGCGTCGATCTCGTCGAGGTCGTCACTGAAGGCGACAGGTCGAATGCCGCGCTCGCGTCGATGGGCGGCACCGGCGTGTTCGTCACGGAGATCCGGCAGCGGCTGCTTGCCGGTGACGTCGACCTCGCCGTGCACTCGCTCAAGGACCTGCCGACCGCCGCGCCGGACGGGCTGACGCTCGCTGCTGTGCCGCTCCGCGAGGACCCACGCGACGCGTTGGTCTCGCGCGACCGCCGCGGACTCGACGCACTGCCCGCAAACGCCACGGTCGGCACCGGATCGCCGCGACGCGCTGCGCAACTGCGTGCCCTCGGCCGCGACCTCGTCGTCGTACCGATCCGGGGCAACGTCGACACTCGCCTCCGCAAGGTCGCGGAGGGTGAGGTGGACGCTGTCGTCGTCGCGGCGGCCGGCCTCAGCCGGCTCGGGCGGCTCGACGAGGCGACCGAGATCCTCGACCCCGCCGTCATGCTGCCGGCACCCGGCCAAGGGGCGCTCGCGGTCGAGTGCCGGACCGCCGACTCCGACCTCGCTGCCCTCATCGCCGAGGCACTCGACGACGCGCACTCCCGGGCAGCCGTGACCGCGGAGCGCTCGCTGCTTGCGTCGCTCGAGGCCGGCTGTTCCGCGCCGGTCGGAGCGCATGCCGAGATTCGATCCGGGGACCACGGAGAACACGAACTCCACCTGCGCGCGGCTGTCGTCTCGGTCGACGGCTCGCGCGCTTTCCAGATGTCCGCAACAGGCCCCGTCGGCGACGCCGCCGGGGTTGGCCACCGTCTGGCCGCGCGCTTGCTCGAGGACGGCGCGGCAGACCTGATCGGGGAGAACCCGTGAGCACCTCACGCAGTAAGAAGAAGCTCGGTCACGTCACCTTCCTGGGCGCCGGTCCCGGCGACCCGGGGCTGCTGACGATTCGGGCCGCCGATGCACTCGCGACCGCCGACCTCGTCGTCGTCGACCGCGACACCCGCGACCTTGTCACCGGGCAGTGCCGCCATGACGCCGAGATCGTCATCGGCGCCGCGGACCCGGGCGACCGCGCGAAGGCGATCATCGCCGCCGCCCGGGAAGGCCGTCGCGTCGTACGCGTGCTCCCCGGCGACGGTGTGCTGCTCGCCTCGCTGGCCGAAGAGGCCGACGCCGTAGCCAAGGCCAAGCTGCCGCTCGAGATCGTGCCGGGCGTTCCCAGCGCGACTGCGGTTCCGGCCTACGCCGGCGTCCCGGTCACCGACAAGAAGACGCATGCGGTGCACGTCGTCGACGCCGGTCCGGACGCACCCGAGCCCGACTGGGCGGCGCTTGCCTCTTCGCCGGGCACTCTCGTGTTGCTCAACTGCGTGAAGTCGATCGGCAAGGTCGCGGCCGCGCTCATCGAGCACGGCCGCAAGCCGGAGACCGCGATCGCCGTGACGACGGAAGGCGCGACGCGCCAGCAGCACACGGTCGTGTCGACGCTCGACAACATCGACCGCGATGCCGCGGGTCTCGCGCCGAGCGGTGTCGCGGTCGTGGGCGACGTCGTGCGGCTGCGCGATCGGCTGTCGTGGTGGGAGACCAAGCCGTTGTTCGGCTGGCGCGTTCTCGTGCCGCGAACCAAGGAGCAGGCAGCTGCGCTGTCCGAGCAGCTCGTCTCCTACGGCGCGATTCCGGTCGAGGTCCCGACGATCGCCGTCGAACCCCCTCGCACCCCGCAGGCGATGGACCGTGCGATCCGCGGCCTGGTCAGCGGCCGCTACGCCTGGATCGCGTTCACGTCGGTCAACGCGGTTCGCGCCGTACGCGAGAAGATCGAGGAGCTCGGTCTCGACGCGCGGGCACTCGCGGGTGTGAAGGTCGCGTGTGTCGGTGACCAGACCGCGTCCGCGGTGCGCGAGTGGGGCATCACGCCGGAGCTCGTGCCGAGCGGTGAGCAGTCCAGCGAAGGGCTCCTCGCCGACTGGCCGGCGTACGACGACGTGTACGACGCGCTCGACCGCGTCTTCCTGCCGCGTGCCGACATCGCGACCGAGACGCTCGTCGCCGGACTCGGCGAACGTGGCTGGCAGGTTGACGACGTGACCGCCTACCGGACCGTGCGCGCGGCGCCGCCGCCGGCGGACATCCGCGAGGCCATCAAGACCGGTGGCTTCGACGCGGTGCTCTTCACGTCGTCGTCGACGGTGCGCAACCTCGTCGGCATCGCCGGCAAGCCGCACTCGTCGTCGGTGATCGCGGTCATCGGTCCGCAGACCGCGAAGACCGCGGAAGAGCTCGGGCTGCGGGTCGACGTCACCGCGTCGACACCGTCGGCCATGCTGCTCGCCGAGGCGCTTGCCGACTTCGGTCGCGAGCGCCGCGCCGCGGACGACGTCCTGCCGCCGGGCAAGGCCAACCGCGCGAAGGCCGCGGCGCGGGTGAAGAAGGCGAAGTGACCGCGACAGGGCCGGCCGGTTCGTTCGGACCGGTCCGGCCGCGGCGACTTCGGCGTACGCCGGCGATGCGCCGTCTCGCGACCCAGGTGCGGCTGCATCCCGCGGACCTCGTCCTGCCGCTGTTCGTGAAGGAGGGCATCGACGAGCCGCAGCCGATCCCGTCGATGCCCGGCGTCGTGCAGCACACCCGCGAGTCGGTGCGCAAGGCCGTGACCGAGGCCGTGCAGGCAGGTGTCGGCGGCGTGATGCTGTTCGGCATCCCGGCGGTGAAGGACGCGCGCGGCTCCGGCGCCGACGACCCGGACGGCGTGGTGCAGGTCGCGCTCCGCGACGTCGGGGCCGAGGTCGGCGACTCGACGGTGGTGATGGCCGACCTGTGTCTCGACGAATACACCGACCACGGCCACTGCGGGCTGCTCACCCCGTCCGGCGACGTCGACAACGATGCGACCCTCGAGCGTTACGCCTCGATCGCTGTCGCGCAGGCCGCGGCCGGCGCGCACGTTGTCGGCCCGAGCGGGATGATGGACGGCCAGGTCGCTGCGATCCGCGGGGCGCTGGACACAGCCGGTTTTGCCGACGTCGCGATCCTGGCCTACACCGCGAAGTATGCGAGCGCGATGTATGGACCGTTCCGCGACGCCGCCGAGTGCGCACCGCAGTTCGGTGACCGCGCCGGCTATCAGCAGGATCCGGCGCGGTCGTCGGACGAGGCCGTGCGCGAGGCGCTGCTCGACGTCGCCGAAGGTGCGGACATGGTGATGGTCAAGCCGGCGCTCGGCTATCTCGACGTCGTACGCCGGCTCGCCGACGCCGTCGATGTACCAGTCGCGGCCTACAACGTGTCAGGCGAGTACGCGATGGTCGAGGCTGCCGCTGCCAACGGCTGGTTGGATCGCGACCGCGCGATCGACGAGATGCTCACGTCGATCAAGCGGGCCGGCGCCGACATCGTGCTCACCTACTGGGCCACTGAAGTCGCCGCCCGCCTCTAGCCGTCAGCGACCTGGTGGTCAGTCGACCAGTGCGGAGTAGACGAGCTGTCGGAGCTGCGGCCGGATCGGGTAGGTGCTCGACGGCATCAGCTGCGTCATGAAGATGACGGTCACCTCGTCGACCGGATCGACCCAGAACGCGGTCGACGCAAGGCCGCCCCAACTGAACTCGCCGACGTTGCCAGACGCCTTACCGGCGACCGGGTCCAGCACGGTCGCGAAACCGAGCCCGAAGCCGACTCCTTCGAACCGTGACTCGGCCGACAGCGGTCGGCCGAACGACTGGAGGTCGGCGCCGCCCGGCAGCTGATTGCTCGTCATCAGCCGGAGCGTGCGGGGCGAAAGCAGCCGGACGCCGTCGTAGGCGCCGCCACCGAGCAGCATCCAGGTGAACCGCGCGTAGTCGCGCGTCGTCGACGCGAGCCCGCCGCCGCCGGAGAACCATCGCGGCTCCCGCGCGATGACGTTGCCCATCTGGTCGAAGCGCACGGTCTCCTTTGACCCGACCGGTCTGGCATAGAGCGCGGCGAGCCGGTGGTGGCGGTCATTGTCGACGGTGAATCCCGTGTCGACCATGCCCAGCGGCGCGAAGATGCGGTCGGCGAAGAACTGGTCGAGCGGCCGGCCGCTCACGACCTCGACCAGCCGGCCGAGCACGTCGGTCGCGACGGAGTAGAGCCACTCGGTGCCGGGGTTGAACGCGAGCGGCAGCTGCGCCCATCCTTCGACGCACTGCGCGAGGTCGAAGCCGCGCGGGTTGCCGAACTCGAAGCCCGCATTGCGGTAGATCTCATCGGTGACATGCACGCGGTGGAAGCCATAGGTCAGACCCGCCGTGTGGGTGAGCAGGTGCCAGACGCGGATCGGTTCCGTCGCCGGCACCGTCAACGGCTTCGCCGCCGGCCCCGCGACGTAGACGCGCATGTCGGCGAACTCCGGCAGCCACTTGCTCACCGGGTCGTTGAGGTCGAAGCGACCCTCTTCCCAGAGCATCATCGCCGCGACCGACGTGATCGGCTTCGTCATCGAATAGATGCGCCAGATCGTGTCGGTCTCGACCGGCCGCCCGCTTTCCTTGTCGGCCATCCCGTACGACGACAGGTGCGCAACCTTTCCGCGCCGGCTGACCATGACCTGCCACCCGGCGAGGCGCCCCGAGTCGACGTAGCCCTTGAAGTGCTCGTCGATGCGCAGCAGCCGCTGCTGGTCGAAGCCGGCCTCGGCCGGGTCGATGTCGATGCCGAAATCCGCCATGCGTGTGATCCTCTCCCAGACGGGAGGACGGACGTGACCGAGGTGGACCGGGACAGCGAAGCGGTGGCGGGTTTCACCACCGGTCGGGTCGAGGCATTCAGCGACGGCGTCATCGCGATCGCCATCACGCTGCTCGTGCTCGATCTGCACAGTGAGCACCGGCCGGGGGAGAGCCTCGGGCATGCCCTGACAACGGGCCACGCGTGGTCGTCGTACGCCGCCTATGTCGTGTCGTTCGCCGTCATCGGCATCACGTGGGTCAACCATCACTCGCTGTTCGCCCGGATCGCGCTGATGGGCCGGTCGCTGCTCTTCCTCAACCTCGGTTTGCTGCTCGGGCTCTCGGTTCTGCCGTTTCCCACGCGGGTCCTCGCCGAGAACCTCACCGCCGGCGGCTCCGACGCGCACGTCGCCGCGTTCCTCTACAGCGCGGTGATGCTCTACGTCTCGATCATGTTCCTGGCGGTCTGGTGGTGGGCGACGCAACCTGGGACGCAACGCCTGGTCACGCCGTTGCCACCGGACGGGATACGGCGCAGCCGCCGTCGCTTCGGCCTCGGACTCGTCATCTACAGCGCAGCTCTTGTCCTGTCGTTCGTGTCCGCGCCGCTGACGCTCGCCCTGCACGGCGTCATCGCCATCTACTACGCGTTCGAGCAGCTGCGCAGCGAGTGATCGCGCGGCAGCGCGGTCGGTCGCGACCGGCGCGTCGCCGCTTGCGAGGATGGCGCGGTGACCGGCGACTTGTCCGACGAGCTCTTCGCGCGAGCGCAGCGAGTGACCCCCGGCGGGGTCAACTCGCCGGTGCGCGCGTTCGGAGCCGTCGGCGGGACACCGCGGTTCATGGTTCGCGGCAGCGGGCCTTATCTCTACGACGCCGACGGGTGTGAGTACGTCGACCTCGTTTGCTCGTGGGGACCGACCATCCTCGGCCACGCGCATCCGGCCGTGGTCGAGGCGGTGCAGCACGCCGCAACCGCGGGACTGTCCTTCGGTACGCCGTCGCCCGGCGAGGTCGAGTTGGCCGAACTGATCGTGCAGCGGGTGGCACCGGTGGAGCAGGTGCGGCTCGTCAACTCGGGCACCGAGGCGACGATGAGCGCGCTCCGCCTCGCTCGCGGCGTCACCGGTCGCAGCAAGGTCGTCAAGTTCGCGGGCTGCTACCACGGCCACGTCGACGCGCTACTTGCGAGCGCCGGCAGCGGCGTCGCGACGTTCGCGTTGCCCGACACTCCCGGTGTCACCGGCGCAAGCGCCGCGGACACGATCGTGCTGCCCTACAACGACGTGTCCGCCGTCGAGTCGGCGTTCGCGGAGCACGGCGCCGACATCGCGTGCGTCATCACGGAAGCGGCCGCCGCCAACATGGGCGTCGTTGCGCCGCTGCCGGGCTTCAACGCGCGACTACGCGAGCTCACCGCCGCCGCCGGTGCGCTGCTCGTCCTCGACGAGGTCATGACCGGTTTCCGGGTCGGGCCGGCCGGCTGGTTCGGGCTCGAGGGCGTGGCGCCCGACCTCTTCACCTTCGGCAAGGTGATGAGCGGCGGCCTTCCCGCCGCAGCGTTCGGCGGGCGGGCCGATGTCATGCAGCAGCTGGCTCCAGCGGGTGCCGTCTACCAAGCCGGCACGCTGTCCGGCAACCCCGTCGCTGTCGCCGCCGGTCTCGCGCAGCTGCGCCTGTGCACCGACGAGGTGTACGCGCACGTCGACAAGACCGCCGCCTCGGTCGCGGGCATCGTGACCGACGCACTGACGGCGGCAGGGGTGCCGCACCGGGTCAACACGGCGGGCAGCCTCTTCAGCATCTTCTTCACCGACCAACCGGTCGTCGACTTCGCGTCGGCGAAAACGCAGGACACCGCGCGCTACGCCGCGTTCTTCCACGCCATGCTCGACAACGGCGTCCACCTCCCACCGTCGGCGTACGAAGCGTGGTTCGTCGGAGCCGCACACGACGATGCCGCGCTCGACCGCATCGCGGCCGCAGTACAACCGGCTGCGCGTGCAGCAGCGGCGGCCCGATGACGCAGACCCTCGTCAACCTCGTCCGCCACGGTGAGGTCGACAACCCGACCGGTGTGCTCTACGGCCGGCTGCCCGGCTTCCGGCTATCAGCCGCCGGCGAGGCCATGGCGCGCGCAGTGACGGACGCGCTTGCCGGACGGGACGTCCGCGTCGTCGTCTCCTCACCGCTCGAGCGGGCAGTGCAGACCGCGACTCCTATCGCGGAGCAGTTCGGCCTCGAGGTGTCGCTGGACGACCGGCTCATCGAGAGCGCGAACGTCTTCGAGGGCAAGACGTTCGGGGTCGGCGACGGCGCGCTCCGCCATCCCGGCAACTGGCGGCACATCCGCAACCCGTTCCGCCCGTCGTGGGGGGAGCCCTACGCCGAGGTCGCCGCGCGTGTCCTCGCCGCGTGCGCGGATGCGAGACGCGCGGCCGCCGGCGGCGAGGCTGTCCTCGTCTCGCACCAGCTGCCGATCTGGGTCACCCGCCGTGCCGTCGAAGGCCGTCGCCTGTGGCACCGGCCGGACCGGCGGGAGTGCGCGCTGGCCTCCGTCACCACGTTCGTCTACGACGACGACCGCATCGTCGACGTCCGTTATGCGGAGCCGGCCGGGTCTGCGGGGCGATCCCGGGTCGGGGGAGCGTGACCTGCGTCACCCCGGGCCGCGGTCCACAATGGTGGTGATGAACCGGCGCCGTCTTCTCGTCGTTGTCGCGGCTGTGATGAGCGTCGCGGCGGCGGTCGGCGTCAACGGCTGCTCCGGTACCAATGCGGTGCGGCAGGACGTCAACGGCAGCAACGGTTTCCAGGTCGGCGACGACTCCACGTCCTGGATTGATCCTGGCGACCGTTCCGCCGTGAACGGCGTCACCGGCACGCTGCTCGACGGCCAGCCGTTCGACCTCTCCCGTTGGCGCGGCCACGTCGTCGTCGTGAACTTCTGGGGCAGCTGGTGCGGGCCCTGTCAGGCCGAGGCCCAGGGACTCGAGCAGGTCTATCGGGACAACGCGAAGCACGGTGTCGAGTTCGTCGGTGTCGACATCCGCGACAGCCGTGCAACCGCTGAGACGTTCCTGCGTACGCACGACGTGACGTACCCCAACGTCTTCGACCCGTCCAACCTCGTCGCGCTCCAGTTCCGCGGTGTTCCGCCGAACGCCACACCCACCACGATCGTGTTGGACCGGCAGGGCCGGGTCGCCGCGCGCCACAGCGGCGAAATCCCGTACACGACGCTGCGCGACGTCGTACGACGCGCGCTCGCAGAGGCGGCATGAGCGGCGACCTGGTCGTCGCCGCCAGCAGCTGCACGCACCTCGCCGGCGGCACGCTCGCGCTCGCGATCCCGGTCGCCTTCGTCGCGGGCGTCATCTCGTTCCTGTCGCCGTGCGTCCTGCCGCTCGTGCCCGGCTACCTCTCCTATGTCACCGGGCTCAG
>JAFAQI010000439.1 GCA_019246495.1 Frankiales bacterium
ACATGCTCACGTTCGGCGGCTTTCTCCTCCTCGGCGGGCGGCTCGGCGACCACTACGGGCACCGCCGCCTGTTCATCGGCGGGAACGCACTGTTCACGGTGGCGTCGCTGGCCTGCGGCTTGGCGCCGAACGTGGCGGCGCTGATCGCCGCTCGTGCCATACAGGGCATTGGCGGCGCCTTGCTGACGCCGGGCAGCATCGCGATCCTGCAGGCAGCCTTCCGGGAGAACGACCGAGCCGCTGCGATCGGCGCGTGGTCGGGTCTCGGCGGCATCGCCGGCGCGCTCGGGCCGTTCGTCGGCGGTGCTGTCGTCGACGGTCCGGGCTGGCGATGGGCGTTCCTGCTGAACCTGCCGCTCGCTGCCGCGGTGCTGGCGATGACCGCGGCCGTCGTACCGGAGACGCGCACGACGAACCCGGCGCGGCTCGACCTCGTCGGAGCAGCGATCGGCGTCGTGGCGCTGGCCTGCGCGACGTGGGCGCTGACCGAGGCCGGCCCGCTCGGGTGGCGTGCGCCGTCGGTTGTCGTGACCGCGGTGGTTGCCGTCGCGGCCGCGGCGCTGTTCGTGCGGCACATGCGACGAAGTGCGCACCCGCTCGTCCCACCCGCGTTGTTCCGCAACCGCACGTTCACCGTCGTGAACCTCGAGACCACGCTGCTGTATGCAGCACTCGGAGTGACCTTCTTCCTGGTCGTGTTCGAGCTCCAAGTTGCCGCGCACTGGTCGGCGCTGCGGGCCGGATCGGCTCTGCTGCCCGCAACCGTTCTCATGCTGATCGGGTCGAGCCGCTCGGGTGCGCTCGCCGCGCGGATCGGGCCGCGGATGCAGCTCACCGTCGGTCCGCTCGTCACCGCCGTCGGCCTGCTGCTGCTGATCCGCATCGGGCCGGACGCCGGGTGGTTTGTGGACGTCTTCCCCGCAGCGGTCGTGTTCGGGCTCGGGCTCACGTTGTTCGTCGCTCCGCTGACCGCGACGGTGATGGCCTCGGCCGATCCCGACCACGTCAGCCTCGCCTCGGGGGTGAACAACGCGATCGCCCGCACCGCTGGTCTGGCCGCGGTCGCCGTCGTGCCGGTCGTCTCGGGGCTGACGACGGCGCACGGACCGGCCGCGGTGACGTCTGCGTTTCGCATCTCCATCTCGATCGCGGCTGCGCTCGCGCTCGGCGCCGGGCTGCTGGCGCTGGCCGGGCTGCGGTCCCGGCAGACCTGCGCGACTGCGCCACGGCGTACGCACTGCGCAGTCGACGGCGCCCCACTGCAACCCGATCCGGCGCAGGTCCCCGAACCGGCGCAGGCGCGATGACGAACAATGGGTACGCCGCACACCGACCGCCCGACCAGCAACGAGGAGAGCCGCCGCGAATGCGCGACTACGTCTATCCGCCTGTCATCCGGACGGCTCTGACGCTGTTCCGCGTCCTGGGCTTCCGGTTCGACATCCGCGGTGTCGACAACATCCCGGCAACCGGCGGCGCAGTGCTCGCCAGCAACCACGTGAGCTACTTCGACTTCATGTTCGTCGGGCTCCCGGCTCACCACCGCGGGCGGCGGCTCGTCCGGTTCATGGCGAAGCAGGCGGTGTTCGACCACCGCATCAGCGGGCCGTTGATGCGCGGCATGCACCACATCCCCGTCGACCGCAGCGCCGGCGCCGCGGCCTATCGGCACGCGGTGACCGCGTTGCGCAGCGGCGAGCTGGTCGGTGTCTTTCCGGAGTCGACGATCTCGCGGTCCTACGTGCCGCGGCCGTTGAAGTCGGGTGCGGCGCGCATGGCGCTCGAGGCCGGCGTGCCACTGATCCCGGTCGTCGTCTGGGGCGGCCACCGAGTGTGGACCGTCGGCCGCCGGCCGGTGTGGAAGCGCAAGGTCGCGGTCACCGTCTGGATCGACGAGCCGATGCCGCTGCAGCCGGGAGATGACGCGGCCGCGGTCACCGAGCGCCTCGCCGAGCGGCTGCGCCAGCTGGTCGACAAGGCGCTGGCGGAGTATCCCGACCGGCCGCGAGACTCCGACGACAGCTGGTGGCTGCCTGCTCACGTCGGCGGCTCGGCGCCCACGCCGGAGGCCGCCGCGATCGCCGAACGCGAGGCGATCGCCGGTCGCTTGGCCGCGCGGTGAGCGCACCGACGACAACGGTGAACGACACCCGACCGGTGATCACGGTCCGTTCGGCGCGCGGCGAGACGAAAGCGGTGGCGCTCGTGCTCCCCGGCGGCCGCGCCGACAGCTTCGACGCGACAACGACGCGGCAGCTGACCGGCCTGCGGATGCGGCCGTTCGCACGCTCACTGCATCGACGCGGAGGTCGCCGCGGGCTCGCCGTGTGGAGCGTGCGCTACCGGGTGCGCGGCTGGAACGGCACCGAGATGTCGCCGCTCGCCGACGTGCGATGGGTGCTCGACGAGGTACGCCGCCTCCACGGCGATGTCCCCGTGATCCTCGTCGGGCACTCGATGGGTGGCCGCACCGCGCTGCGGCTCGCCGGGGACCGGTCGGTCGTCGGAGTCGCCGCACTCGCGCCTTGGCTGCCGGACGTCGAGCCCATCGACCAGCTCGCCGGACGCGACGTGCTCATCGCGCACGGCGACCTCGACGCGGTCACCAGCCCCAAGGCGTCGCGCCGCTATGCCGAGCGCGCCAAGTCCGTCGCGCGCTCGCTCGACTATGTGACCGTCACCGGCGACATGCACGCGATGGTGTTCCGCTGGTGGCGGTGGCATCGCCTCGTCGACCGGTTCGTCGCCCGCGTGCTGGACCGCTAGGACTCCGCCTTCGGCGGCTCTGCTGTCTAACCCGCCTTCGGCGGCTCTGCTGCCTTAGCCCGCCTTCGGCGGGAGTGGAAAGAACCCGCTGGTCCGGCGCACATAGTCGTCGTAGCCGGGCCGGGTGCCCATCGCCTTCTCGAGCAACGGCTTGCCGGTCTTGAACGCGAGGAAGTAGCCCATCGCGACGGGGGACAGGACCGTCGCCACACCTGGCCACTGCTGGGCGGCGATGAGCCACAGACCCGTCCAGAGGCACGCGTCACCGAAGTAGTTGGGATGCCGCGTGTAGCGCCACAGCCCACGATCCATCACCTTGCCGCGGTTGGCCGGGTCGCGCTTGAACGCCGCGAGCTGCGCATCACCTACGGCTTCGAAG
>JAFAQI010000336.1 GCA_019246495.1 Frankiales bacterium
TCCTGCTCCGGGCAGCCGCGCGGCGGGAAGCACGACAGGTACGGCGACCCCGGGAACGGCTCGTTGAAGACGTCATAGCCGAGCACTGCCGGGTCGCCCCGGAACGCCTTCGCGACGTGACCCAGCGCCTCGGCGTAGCGGTCGCGCAGGCCGACGCTGCCGGGGCCCGGCGCATTCGTCCAGAGGTTGTCTAACGCGCGCCACAGTGCAGGCATGCCGAAGTAGTCACCCGGAAAGCCGGCTTGAGGCTGCGCTGGAAGGCCGTCGTCGAGAGCCATCCATGCCGGCAGCCCCTCGCCCTGGTAGCGCTGCGAGTAGAGGTCCTGGTGGAAGTCGAGCAGGCTGCGAATGCCGTAGCGGCCGAGCAGGTCGACGGTCCGCCTGATGCTCGCGACGTAGCGGTCGTCGTAGCGCCCGGGTGCGGGCTCCACGCCTTGCAGCAGTACGCCGAACCGGACCGCAGTGAAGCCGTGCGCCGCGAGGAAGCGGGCGTCGTCGCGGCCGAAGCCGTTGCGCGCCGGGTCGAACGGCGCGAGCTTCGACACGACGTTGAAGCCATGGTCGATGACGACCCGACCGCTGCCGTCGACGATCCAGCGACCGGCATGACCGACCGCCGCGACACCGGCCGTTCGACTGCGCTCCGACACGCGGGCGCTGGGTGCGGCGAGCGCCGCGAGTGGGAGCGCCGCCGTGCTCAACACCGCAGCCGCGATCGCCAGCCGTCGCCTCATGCGGTTAGAAGTTCGCCGTCCGCCTGCCGAACTCCTGTCATGGCATCCTGACCCGCGACATGCCGACGTTCACGTTTCCCAGCGCCGACGGCACCCGCATCGTGGGCTGGCGCAACCACGCAGAAGCGGACACAACGGGCCTTCCGGTGGTCATCTCCAACGGCCTCGGCACACCACCCACGGCCTGGCCGACAGTCATCGCGGACGAGAACTTCCGCGTCGTCACCTGGTACTACCGCGGCACCGGAGGCGGCGAGCGCCCGGCCGACCCTTCGCGCATCCGGGTCGAGGACCACATGGCCGACCTGCTCGCGCTGATGGACCACGAGGGCATCGACCGTGCGCTGCTCGCCTGCTGGTCGCTCGGTGTCAACGTCGCCTTCGAGTTCGCCCGCGCGCATCCCGAGCGGGTCGCCGGCCTGCTGGCCGTCGCCGGTGTGCCCGGTGGGACGTTCCGGGCGATGTTCGGTCCGCTGCGGGTGCCGAAGCGGTTCCGGCACGGACTCGGGCTGACGGCGGCCCGGCTCGGCCGGCGGCTCGGTCCACAGCTGTCGTGGGTGGCCTCTCATGTGCCGCTCAACCGGACGACGGCCAACGTCATCAGCCACAGCGGCTTCGTCCTCCCGGCGGCGCGGCCGGAGCGGCTGATCCCCGCGCTCGAGGAGTTTCGGGAGCACGACTTCCGCTGGTACTTCTCGCTAGCCGTCGCCGCTTCGGAGCACCAGCCGATGGACCTGACGTTCGTGCGCGTCCCGGTCACCCTCGTCGCCGGTCGCTACGACGTACTCACGTCGATGCACGACATGGTGGAGGCGGCGTCGGCCATTCCGCACGCCGAGCTTCACCTGCTGCCCGGCTCGCACTTCCTGCCGATCGAATATCCCGACGAGATCGCCCGCGAGCTGCTTCGTCTCGCCGAGCGCACCGACCTCGCGTCTTACGTCGAGGCCTGACCCAGCCGTTCGAGCAACAGCGCACTGGCGCGTTTCGGGTCGGCCGAGCCGCCGGTCGCCTTCATGACGGCACCGACGAGGGGGCCGAGTGCGCCGCGGTTGCCTGCACGCACCTTCTCGGCCGCGTCGGCTTGTGCCGCGATGGCGGCGTCGACAGCAGCGATGAGTTCCGCTTCACCGGCGACGCGCCAGCCGCGCGACTCGACGACCGCATCCGGGTCGCCCTCGCCGGCGAGCACCGCGTCGACGACCTGGCGGGCGAGCTTGTTCGTCAACGCACCCTCGTCCTCGAGTGCGCACACCCGCGCGACCTGCACCGGGGTGATGGGCAGCTCGGCGATGTCGACGCCGCGCTCGTTCGCCGCCTCAGCCA
>JAFAQI010000468.1 GCA_019246495.1 Frankiales bacterium
CAGCGTCGGACACATTGGTGCCTAGGATCCCGGAATGCATCCCTTCCGGTTCGCTGTCCAGACCCAGAACGCTGCTGACCTCGCCGCGTGGCGCAAGCGCGCCCGCGACGCCGAGGCGATGGGCTACTCGACCCTGCTGATGCCGGATCACTTCACCGAGCAGTGGGGACCGATCGTCGGGCTGACCGCGGCGGCCGAGGCGACCGAGCGGCTGAAGGTCGGGGCGCTCGTCTTCGACAACGACTTCCGCCACCCGATGGAGCTCGCCAAGGAGATGGCGACGCTCGACCTGCTGTACGACGGACGGGTCGAGTTCGGCCTCGGCGCCGGCTGGATGAAGACCGACTACGACCAGTCCGGCATCCCGATGGACGAGCCCGGCGTCCGCGTCGACCGGATGGCCGAGGCGATCACGGTGTTCAAGGGTCTGTTCTCGGGCGAGCCGTTCTCGTTCAAGGGCGAGCACTACACGCTGACCGAGGCCGTCGGACTGCCGCGCCCGGCGATGCAGCCGCATCCACCGATCTGCATCGGCGGTGGCAGCAAGCGCGTGTTGTCGATCGCCGCGCGCGAGGCCGACATCGTCGGCTTCAACGCGTCACTGCGTGCCGGCTACGTCGGACCTGAGGTCGCGGCCACCGCCGTACCCGAGAAGTTCGACGACCGGGTGCGCTGGGTCCGGGAGGCGGCCGGCGACCGGTTCGACTCGCTCGAGCTTCAGTGCCACACGTCGTTCGCGATGGTCGTGCCCAACCGGCAGGAGATCGCCGACGGCATGGCCGGGATGTTCGGCGTCGACCCCGCTGTCGCGCTGCAGATCCCGATCGTTCTCGTCGGCACCATCGACGAGATCTGCGAGACGCTGCTCGAACGCCGCGAGCGGTGGGGCTTCACCTACTGGATCGTCAACGGTGACGCCATGGAGGCGTTCGCGCCCGTCGTCGAACGCCTCGCCGGCACCTGAGCACGGCGGGTCGCGGCGTTGCTGCTCTCAGGCGAGGGCTGGCGCCAGGCCCTCGACCTCGAGCTGGAAGTAGTCGTTGGTGCTGAACGGTCCGACGACCGACTCGACGATCTCGCGCACGGCGTCGACCGACTCGCCTTCCCAAATGCAGATCCCGGTGCGGTGGTCGGGCGTCGAAGCGTGGATCGGAAGGGCGATGTTCGGCGGCAGGCCCTGCTCGAGCGCCTTTGCCTCTGCTGCTTCGAACCCCTCCGGGTCGCTGATGTGATGGAGTACGCCGACAAACATGTCTCCCCCTCAGTGGGCCGGCTCGGCTGACCGAGCGCGTGCGACGAGCTGTTCCGATGGCCAGACTTGTACGTCCCTGTCCGGACCGCCATAGCCCTTGATGACTGTTGGAGACGTCCGGTCCGCTCTGCCCGGGCCTTCGCGCCGCGCGAACGCCCGCTCGGGCCCCTCCTGACTGACTATTGCGGGATTGGTCCGTTGCGCGTGACGCTCGGCAGATGATGACGCTGCTGATCACCCACGACGTCGACGACGTAGAGCACTGGCTCGCGTCACCAAAGCGCGAGGAGTTCTTCGGCCCGCGCGGCATCACGACGCGAACCTTCGTCGACTCCGACCGATCGAAGCACGTCGGACTCATCGTCGAGGTGCCCGACATGGACACGCTTCAGCAGGCGCTCGCAACGCCCGAGGCCGCCGACGCGATGAAGTACGACGGTGTCCACCCGGACACCCTTCACATCATGACCGCGCCGTAGAGGCAGTCAGTCGCCTCGCGCGTAGTCACGTGGTGGGAGTGATCCCACCGTCGATGGTCACCGTGGTCGCCGTTATCGACGCGGCCCGCGGGCTGCAGAGATAGGCGATCAGGTCGCCGACTTCCTGTGCAGTGCTGAACCGCCCAATCGGGACGGACTTCTGGGCTCCGGCGATGATGTCGTCGGCTTCGCCTGCCCCGACTGCCGAGGCTTGAGCGGCAACCCCCCGCGGGCCCAGCCACAAAGGAGTCTCGACTGGCCCCGGCGCGACGCCTACGACGCGCACGCCTCGTGCGGCGTACTCCCGACCCAGGTTCACGGTGAGGTTGTTCATCGCGGCCTTACCCGCGCTGTAGGAGTAGATCCCCGAATCCGGCAGGCGACCGTTGATGCTTGAGACGTTGACGATGACGCCGCGGGATTCGACGAGCGCTGGCAGCGCCGCGCGTGAGGTGCGGACAGCCGACATGAGGTTCAGCTCCCAGAACTCCCGCCAGATCTCGTCGCTCTCGGCGGCGAATCCCGTCCCGATTTGCGCGCTGCCAACGTTGTTCACGACGATGTCCAGTCGGCCGAACTGCTTCAGACAAGCAGCGACCGCCTCGTCTCCCGCGGTGGGCTGGCTCATGTCGATCGACGCGTGGGAGATCTGCGCGTCCGGCTCGGGTGCAGACCGGCTCGTACCGAAGACACTCGCGCCTTCGGAGACAAGCGACGCCGCCGCGGCGGCACCGATTCCGTAGCTGACGCCGGTCACCAGCGCCACCTTGCCCCCGAGCCCCAAGTCCATGGCCGGCTACGCGAGGACGGACTCGGCGATGAGCTCCTCGAGGAAGCGGTCGTCCCAGTAGTTCAGCTGCAGCGCCTTGGCGCGGCGGAAGTAGAGCTGGATGTCGAAGTCGACCGTGAACCCGACGCCGCCGAAGACCTGCACCGCCATCGCGGTCACGTCGCGGAACGCCTGCCCGGCGTAGAGCTTGGCCATCGGCGCCAGGCGGTCGATCGGCTCGCCGGCGTCGCGCGCCCACGCCGCCTCCCACACCAGCGTCTGCGCACCGTCGACGCGGGTCGACGCGTCGGCCAGGTAGTGCGCGATCGCCTGGAACGCACCGAGCGGCTTGTCGAACTGCTGCCGGGTCTTCGCGTAGTCCACCGTGAGGTCGAGCGCTGCACGCGCGCCGCCCACGGCCTGTGCTCCGACCAGTACG
>JAFAQI010000122.1 GCA_019246495.1 Frankiales bacterium
ACCGGCAATGATGTCCAGAACGAGGTTGCGCACGTCCTCCGCGGACAGCCGGCCGTCCTCCGACTCGGCGGCGATCAGGGTGGAGACGAGATCGTCCGCGGGCTGCGCGCGGCGGTCCGCGATGAGCTGATCGCACCATTCGTAGAACTCGACCACGGCTCGTTCGATGCGGTCGCGTTCGGCGACGAGCGTCGGCCCGTCGAACTGGCTCTGCATCCAGTGTGACCACTCGTGCAGCCGCGGCGCATCGGTGCGCGGCGCACCGACCACCGTCGCGATGACCTGCGCCGGGTAGTGCGCCGCGACCGCGGAGACGAACTCGCACCGACCCTCGGGAAGCACCGGCTCGGTGATGTCGGCGATCAACTCTTGCATGACCGGCCGCCAGCGGTCGGCCGCGCGCGGAGTGAACGACGGGTTCAGCATGCTGCGGAGGCGCCGGTGCCCGTCGCCGTCGGTGTGCAGGATGTTGTTGTCGATCTCGTCGCGCAGCGGTCCCGATGCGACACCCGAGAGCTCCGCGATCAGCTGCCCGGGAAATGTCGCCGACCGGGCGCGGAGGAAGAACTCACCCGCATCGCGGTCGAGGGTCAGATAGCCGAGCGGGACGCGCGCGAGCCACGACTGGCTCGCCAGCTCGGCAACGACGGAGTGGAACCGCTCGCCCTGCAACGACACGTCCGTGGGGTCGAACTCAGGAAGCTCCAGCGTTGCCGCGTCCGCCATGCCGGGACCGTATCCCGGCTAGCCGCCGCTCTCGGTCGCGAGGCGGACGCCGAAGGCGATGAAGACTGCGCCCGCGATCCGGTCCAGCCGGCGCCGGATGCGGGCGTCGTTCATCCACCCGACGACTCGGTCGGCGACGCGGATCAGTACGACGAAGTAGACGAGCGTCTCCGCGACGAAGATCGCACCGAAGGCGAGCGTCGTGAGACCGATCCGCGCGTTGTGAGGCACGAACGCCGGCAGGAACGTGATGAAGAAGACGCCGACCTTCGGGTTGAGCAGGTCGGTGGCGAGACCGGCGAGATAACCCGAGCCGAGCAGCGGCCCGTAGCGGCGCGGAGTCTTAGCGACAGCACCGGTGTCGAGCTCCTGCGATGCGAGCGCGCGGCTGCGCAACGACTGGATGCCGATCCACACGAGATAGGCACCGCCGACGTAGCGGAGCACGTCGTACCCGGTGTGGCTTGCGCGCAAGAGCGCCGAGACGCCGAGGCTCGCGGCGAGGACCCAGACGACCAACCCGCTCAGGACGCCGGACGCGGTCGCCGTCGCGCGGCGCCGGCCGCCGCGCAGCAGGTTGCGTACGACGACCAGCGTGTCCGGGCCGGGCAGCAGCACGATGAGGGCGGCGGCGGCGCCGAACCCGAGCAACGCGGTGAGCATGCGGCGAAGTATCCCGCGGTGTCGAACTGCGCCAACGGTGCATATCGCCGTTGTCACCCCATGGGCGCGTGAGGGGTGTAACGTCCGCGCCGTCATCCGCCGTCACGTCTCGGCGGACCGGTCCGGGGGTGGGGCCATGAGGCCAGGATCAGGACCTGTAACTGCTGCAGCACTGCGCGCGATCGAGCGCAACCGCGAGCGACGCCGCGAGCAACCGGTCAGCTGCCGGTTCTCGCCGTCGTGCTCGCACTACGCCGAGGCGGCTCTGCGGGAACGCTTGCTGCCCGTGGCGCTGCTGCTCATCGCCTGGCGGCTGCTGCGCTGCAACCCGCTGGCGTCGGGGCGGGTCGCCGATCCGGTACGCCGTACCGGTCGCCGGTTGCGCCCGCGGCCCAACACGATCCCCACCGCGCTGTCGATCCTCGCGCTCAGCGGGTTCGTCGTCGTGGTGACCGCAGGCGTCGCGGAAGCGGTCGGAGTGTCCGGCGGCTGCACGGCGACCATCAGTGGCGCTGACCCGTCGACGCTCACGTCCGACCACCCGCTCGTCGTCCACCCGCACGAGGTCGTGTCGGTGACGGGCCAGGCGGCGTCCGGCGCACCCAACGACCCCAACAACACCGACATCCGCGTCGACCTCATTGAAGGCATTGGCGGGGTGACGTCGTCGCATCATCCGGGACACGGGCCCAGCTGGGGCGGCAAGGTGCACGTCGACAAGTACCTGAAGTACGGCGTGGGCCTCTACCACGTCACCGGCCACGCGGTCGGCTCTAACTGGACATGCGACGGCGACGGCTACGTGCGCCTCGAGGACGGCAACCCGCTGGGCAAGCCGGTCGGCGCAGTTGCCGCAGGGATCGCGGTGCTCGGCGCCGGCGGCGGCCTGCTGTCGTCTCGCGGAGGCACGCCGGACACCGCCGGTGAGACGCCCGAGATGGCGCCGGCCGCGACCGACGGTGAGCCGGTCGACGACACCATGGCCACGCCGGAGAGCTACGCCTCCGACCAGGAACTCCGCCAGGGCCTGGGTATGGAAGCCGCACGCAAGTACGCCGACAAAGGCGCCTCTGCCGCGGCTGACGCGGGCTGCCTCGTGGCGCTCGCCGTCGGGATCTTCATCGGGTTCCTGGCCCACGGCGGAGCAAGTGCCGTGGGTGCGATGCCCGTGGCGGCCGGCGGCCGACGCCGTATCTGGGCGCACGGTCACCCCGTCCTCGGATTCATCAGCGGACTGTTCCTCGGCATCGGCATCACCGTGCTGATGCAGCAGTTCGCGGTGTGGCCGCTGACGATCGTGACCGCGATCGGCTTCCCGCTGGTGACTGCGCTGATCGTGGCCGTGCGCGCCCACCTCGGACGTGCCTACCGCGTCGGCTGACCGGCGGCGCCTGCGGGTTACGTCGTACGGCGGGGGGTAGCGTCCGGCT
>JAFAQI010000187.1 GCA_019246495.1 Frankiales bacterium
CATCCGTGCGAGGTAGTGCAGCGACGCGTCAACGTCGCCGCCGCGCATGCTCTTGATGAACGCGCTCGTGACGTCGTAGTGCTGGTCACCCTCGCGGTCGTAGCGGACGGCCGCGCGGTCGACCGCCTGCTCGAGCAGGTCGAGCCCAACGGTGTCGGCGCCGAGGGCCTCGGCGGCGCCGGCGGCGGCTTCCAACGCGGTCAACGCCCGGCGGGCATCGCCACCGGCGAGCCGCAGCAGGTGCGCGCGGGCGTCTTCGGCCAGCCTCACCCGACCACCCAGCCCGCGCTCGTCGACCAGCGCACGGTCGACCAGGTCGGCGACGGCGTCCTCGTCCAGCGGCTGGAGCGTCAGCATCAGCGACCGCGAGAGCAGTGGCGAGATGACGGAGAAGAACGGGTTCTCCGTCGTCGCGCCGACGAACGTGACGAGTCCGGCCTCCACGCCGGGCAGCAGCGCGTCCTGCTGCGACTTGTTGAAGCGGTGCACCTCGTCGACGAACAGCACGGTGCGCTCGCCCTGCAGCGCCAGCCGTTCCTTTGCCTCATCGATCGCGGCGCGCACGTCTTTGACGCCCGATGTGACAGCGGAGAGCTCGATGAACCGCCGGTCGGCCGCGATGAGCCGCGCCAGCGTCGTCTTGCCACTCCCCGGTGGGCCCCACAGCAGGACGCTCGTCGTACCGCCGCCTTCGACGAGACGGCGCAGCGGAGCGCCTGGGCCGAGCAGGTGGTCCTGACCGACGACCTCGTCGAGCGTGCGCGGGCGCATCCGCGCGGCCAGCGGAGCCGCCGCGTCGGCGGCGGCCGATGCGCGGGCCGAGAAGAGGTCGTCGCTCATCCGTCCGGCCGGACATCGATTCCGGCTTCGGACCGCTGCCGGTCGGTGATCGGCGTCGGCGCGCCGGTGAGCGGGTCGCCACCGCTCGACGCCTTGGGAAAGGCCATCACCTCGCGGATCGCGTCGGTGCCGGCGAGCGTCGCGGCGAGCCGGTCGAGACCGAAGGCGATGCCGCCGTGCGGCGGCGGGCCGAACGTGAATGCCTCGAGCAGGAAGCCGAACTTCGACTCGGCCTCCTCACGCGACAACCCGATGACGTCGAAAACCCGCTGCTGCATCTCACGTCGATGGATACGGATCGATCCGCCGCCGAGCTCCATGCCGTTGCCGACGACGTCATAGGCGCGGGCGAGTGCGTGTTCCGGGTCGGTGTGGAAGGTCTGCTCCCACTCTGCCGTCGGTGCGGTGAATGGATGGTGCACGGCCGTCCAGCCCGGACCGCCGGCATCGGTGACCGACGGGTTGTCCGACGACACCGGCTCGAACATCGGCGCCTCGACAACCCAGAGGAACTGCCACTCCCCCTCGCGGACGAGGCCTCGTTGTCTTGCGACGGCGTTGCGAAGAGCCCCCAGGAGCTCCAACGTCGTACGCCGTGGCCCGGCCGCGAAGAGGATGGCGTCGCCGGGCTTCGCGCCCGCGGCCGCGGACAGCGAGGCGAGCCGGTCCGGCTCCAGCTTCGTGATCGATCCGCGGAGCTCCGCACCTGCTTCGGCGGGCACCAGCAGCCACGCGATGCCCTTGGCACCGCGCGACTTCGCCCACTCCTGCCAGCCGTCGAGATCCTTGCGCGTGTAGTCCGCGCCGCCGGGCACGACGACCGCACCGACATGCTCGGCCTGGAAGACGCGGAACTCCGTACCTGCCATGTGCGCGGTGAGGTCCACGAGCTCGAGCTCGAACCGCAGGTCCGGCTTGTCCGACCCGTAACGGCGCATCGACTCGGCGTAGGTGAGCCGTGGAAACGGCGTCGGCAGCTCGACGCCGAGGATCTCCCGCCACAGCTCGACGAAGAGTTCCTCCGTCAACGCGAAGACGTCCTCCTCGTCGAGGAACGACATCTCGATGTCGAGCTGGGTGAACTCCGGCGTGCGGTCGGCGCGGAAGTCCTCGTCGCGGAAGCACCGGGCGATCTGGTAGTAGCGCTCGAGTCCGGACACCATCAACAGCTGCTTGAACAGCTGTGGCGACTGCGGCAGCGCATACCAGTGCCCGGGTTGCAGCCGCACGGGCACGAGGAAGTCGCGAGCACCTTCCGGTGTCGAGCGGGTGAGATAGGGCGTCTCGATATCGAGGAAGCCGTGCCGCTCCATCACCCGCCGAATGACGGAAGCGATCCGCGCACGGGTCCGGATCGCGTGCGCCGGGCCGGTGCGGCGCAGATCGAGGTAGCGGTATCGCCAACGCGTCACTTCGTCGACGCCGCTGTCGATGTCGTCGGACCCGTGGATCGGGAACGGCGGCGTCTCCGACTCCGACAGCACCTCGAGGGCGGAGACGACGACCTCGATCTCGCCGGTGGCCAGGTCAGGGTTCGTGTTGCCGGCGGGCCTCTCCCGCACCTCGCCGGTCAGCTTGACGCACCACTCGCTGCGCAGTTCCTTGGCGCCCTCGGCGGCCGGCCCCTCGCGGAAGACGACCTGCACAAGACCGCTGCCGTCGCGGAGGTCGACGAAGACGACGCCGCCGTGGTCGCGCCGCCGGGACACCCAACCCGTCAACACCACTTCGCTGCCGGCATCGGCGATCCGCAGACTGCCGGCGTCGTGGGTGCGGATCATCGGATGCTCTCCTTGACGACGTCGACGACGTCGGCGATCGGGACGCTGACCTGCTCGCCGGTCGCCAGCGTCTTCACCTGCACCTGACCAGCCGCCAGGTCACGTTCGCCCAGCACAAGCGCGATCCGGGCACCCGAACGGTCCGCACCCTTCATCGCACCCTTCAGGCCGCGGTCCCCGAACGCAAGGTCGGCCCGGACGCCGTCCCGGCGCAGCTTGTCGA
>JAFAQI010000403.1 GCA_019246495.1 Frankiales bacterium
TTCGCTGCGGAGCCGAGGTCGTCGTCCATGCCTACCGGGACGGCGCAGCGCCTGGGCTGGCTCGCGTCCAGGAGCTGGGCATCGACCCGGTGGTGTTCCCCGCCGCGGGCACGAGCGAGGACGTCGCGCTGCTGCTCGCGGACCACAAGGGCGCCTCCCTCATCGTGGCGGTCGGCACGCACGCGACGCTCGTGGAGTTCCTTGACAAAGGCCGAGCCGGCATGGCGAGCACCTTCCTGACCCGCCTGCGGGTCGGCGGCAAGCTCGTCGACGCCAAGGGTGTCAGCCGCCTCTACCGCAGCCCCATCCCGGCGCGGGCGCTGATCCTGCTGGTCCTCGCGACGTTGGTGACGTTTGCGGTCGCGCTGTTCGTCACGCCGGGCGGCGTCTCCTACCGCGAGCTGTTCGCGATCCGGTGGCACGACCTCTTGCACTGGCTCCACGGGTTGTTCACGTGATCGATTTCCGCTACCACGTGGTCTCCATCGTGGCGGTGTTCCTCGCGCTCGCGCTCGGTCTCTTCATCGGAGGTACGACGCTGCGCGGCCCCGTCGGCGCCGACATCAGTAGCCGCACGGACACGGTGGCCAAGCACAACGGCGAGCTGCGCGCGAAGAACCAGGACCTCCGCAATCAGCTGCATCAGCGGGACACGTTCGACCAGGCTCTCGAGCCCTATGCGCTCGCCGACCGGCTGCCCGGCGAGGCCGTCGCGGTGGTGAGCGCCCCCGGGGCGGACTCGGCAGTGCGGGCGAACCTCGAGACCGCTCTCGCCGACGCCGGCGCCACGGTCAGCGCGGACGTGCGGCTCAAGCCGGCGCTGCTGGACCCACAGCAAAGCCAGTTCCTGGGAACGCTGGCCCACAAGGTCTCGCTGCCCGGACACAGCACTCCTGCCGGTCAGACCGGTGCGCAGCGCGCCCTCGACCTGCTCGCCGCGGCCCTCGGCGTCCGCGCGAGCGGGCAGACGCCGCCGCTGGCGGCGGTCGACCGGCTGTTGTCGACGTACTCCGCGGGCAACCTGCTGTCCGTCTCCGGGGGAGCGCCGCGGCCCGGCACGCTCGTGGTGCTCATCGTCCCCGCACCGTCGACGAGCACCGATCAATCCGCGCTCTCGGCGCAGGCACAGGCCGACCAGCTCCTCGCCGAGTTCGCGGTCGAGCTGGACACCGCGTCAGATGGGGCGGTGGTCGCCGGGCCGACCTCGCCGATCACCGACGCCGGAGTCATCGACGCGGTCCACTCCCAGCCGGCGGCGCGCGCTGAGGTCTCGACCGTCGACGACGCCGACCTTCCCGGCGGGGCGATGGCCGCCGTCTTCGCGCTCGTCGAGCAGACCAACGGAGCCGCCGGCAGCTACGGCAGCGGCACGCCACTGCCGCCCGCCAGCCCGTCGCCCACTCCGACTCCGTGAGCCCGGCCGGCAGCCGGCCCGGTCGCGCCCTCCTCGCGTCGGCCGGCGCGACGGCCGTGGCGACGATGGTGCTGCACCGGCGCCCCCCGGGCGGGAGAGCGGCCTGGCAGCGGTCGAACTACCGCGGGACGACGGTCGACCTGCTCGGCGGCCCCGCCACCGGCGTCGGCATGCTTGCCGGCATCGCGAGCTGCCCCGGGTCCAGCGCGGACGGGGCGCTGATCGCGGTCGGAAGCGCACTCGCCCTCGGGTTGTACGACGACCTCGCACCCGGGGCGCAGGCCCGCGGACTGGGCGGGCATTTCGCGGCGCTGCGCCGAGGCGAGCTGACGAGCGGCGTCGTGAAGATGGCCGGGCTCGCGGTTGCCGGACTCTGGGCCGCCGGGCTGGGTCCGCGCTCCGCAACCGCGGTCGAGATCGGCACCTCCGCGCTGCTCGTCGCCGGCACCGCCAACCTGGTGAATCTGTTCGACGTCCGCCCGGGCCGCAGCGCGAAGGTGGTGATTGCCGCGGGCGCGCCGCTGTGCGCCGGGCGAGGGGCCCCGGCACATGTTGCGGCCGCGGCGGTCGGTGCCGCCCTCACCGGATTGCCGGCCGATCTGGCGGAGCGCACGATGCTCGGCGACAGCGGCGCCAACGCTCTCGGCGCCGCGCTCGGCTGGGCCGCGTCGCAACAGCTGGGCGGTCGGGGGAGGCTCCTCGCCCTCACGGCAGTCGTCGGCCTGACGCTCCTGAGCGAGAAGGTCAGCTTCTCGCAGGTGATCGCCTCGCAGCCGGCTCTCGCCGCTGTCGATGGGTGGGGTCGGCAGCGGACGTGAGCGAGCCTGAGTCCCCGCCGAGAGCGTGGGCCGCGCCGACGATCGCCCGGGCGGCCCTCCTCGTCGCCGTCCTCGCTGTCCTCGCCCGCCTCGCGGGCTTCGCGCGCATCCTGGTCTTCGCGCACACGGTCGGACCCAGCTGCCTCGGCGACACCTACTACACCGCCAACACGATCCCCAACATCCTCTTCGATGTCGTGGCGGGCGGGGCATTGTCGAGTCTCGTCGTTCCGATCCTCGCCGGGCCCGTGGACTCCGGCGACGGCGAGACAGCCGACCGGGTCGTGTCCGCACTGCTGACGTGGACCGGCCTGCTGATGCTGCCCGTCCTCGTCGGCGGCCTGCTCCTCGCCCATCCGCTCATGTCGGTGCTGGTCGGCAACGGGCATCCCGGTTGCCCGGCGGCGGCCGAGATCGCGGTCGGCACGCGGATGCTGCGGGTCTTCATGCCCCAGGTGCTGTTCTACGGCGCCGGCGTCGTCTGCATCGGCGTCCTTCAGGCGCACCGGCGCTTCACGGGGCCCGCGATCGCGCCGCTGCTGTCCAGCCTTGCGGTGATCGCCGCCTATCTCGTGTTCGCCACTGCTGCTGAACGTCGAGAAACATCCTTGTCGACATTGAGTCGGAGCCACGAGCTCGTGCTCTCCGTCGGGACGACCCTGGGTGTTGTGCTGCTCGCCGCGACTCTCGTGCTGCCGCTGCGGCGTACCGGCCGGCGGATCCGCCCGACCCTGGGGTTTCCGCCGGGCTTGGGCGCAACGGCGCGCCGGATGGCAATGGCGGGAGCGGTCGTCCTCGGCAGCCAGGACGTGGCCACGGCGGTCATCCTCCGGCTGGCCAACGACCGCGGGGCCGACGGCGCGGTGGTCCTCTACAACCTGGCCTGGACCGTGTTCCTGGTGCCCTGGTCCGTGCTCGCGGTGCCGCTTGCCACCGCCGCCTTCCCGACGCTGACCGCGCGCTGGCACGCGGGGGAGCGGGCGGCCTACGCCGCCACGACCGCCCGGACGGCCCGCGGGGTCACGGTCGTGACTGCCGGCGCCGCCGGCTTGCTGGTCGCCGCCGCGGTGCCGCTTGCCCGCGTGGTCGTCCTCGGTGCTCCCGGAGCCGTGCCGCCGGTGACGTTGGCGCGGGCGCTGGCCGCGTTCGCGCCGGGGCTGCTCGGCTACGGCGCCATCGCCCTGTTCACGCGCGCGCACTATGCGCGCGGGGATGCCCGAACGCCGGCGGTCGCCGCTGCAGCCGGGTGGGGCGTGGCGATCGTCGCGGACGTCGTCCTCGCCGCTGCCATGCCGCGGCAGTGGACCGCGACCGCCCTGGGGCTCGGCGGCAGCCTCGGCATGACCCTCGCCGGAGCTTGGCTGTTCGTCAGCCAACGCCGCGCGGTCGGAACGATCAGCGTCGCGGGCCTGCGGCGTACGGCGCCCGTTGCCATCCTGGCCGCGATCGGCATCGGCGTCGCCGGCTACGCGGTCACGCGCGCAGTGCCGCACAGCGGCGTCGGGGGGAGCGCCGCGCTCGCGCTCGCCATCGGGCTGGCGGGCGGCGCGGCGTACCTCGGGCTCATCTGGTGGCTGGACCGGCCCAGCGTGGAACTGCTCCTGCGCCGGGGTCGAGGAAGCGCAATCGATGGCTGAGAAGCGACTGACCGTGGCACTGGTCCTCGCCGCCAGCACGGGCGGGATCGGCCGGCACGTCGCCGACCTGGCCGGACGGCTGGTTGCCCGCGGCCATCAGGTCATGGTCTGCGGGCCACCGGAAGCGGACCCCGCGTCCTGGGAGGGCTTAGGGCGGCGCTTCGTTGCCGGCCCGGAGTCCCCGGCAGCGGTGCGCCTCCTTCGCCGGGTTACGGCAGAAGCCGACGTCGTGCATGCGCACGGGTTGCGGGCGACGTGCACCGCCGCTGCGGTCCGCCCGCCGCTCGTGTCGACGTGGCACAACGCTCCGCCGGGTTCCACGAGCCCGGCGCGCCGGACTGCCCATGGGCTCGCCGAGCGCTTCGCCGCGCGTCGCGCGACGGTCACGCTGACCGCCAGCGCCGACCTGGCCGAGCGCGCACGGCGTGCCGGGAGCCGGCGAGCGAGTTTTCTGCCGGTGGTGGCGCCGGCCCTGCCGCCGGCCGGGACGCCGCCGGAGGTCGTCCGCGCCGGCTTGGAGCTCGGGGACCGGTGCCTTGTCCTCGCGGTGGCGCGATTGGCGCCGCAGAAGCGGCTCGACCTCCTGGTCGATGCCACCAGGGGATGGGCGGATGACCCGCTGGCTCCGTGCGTCGTGGTTGCCGGTGACGGGCCGGCAGAGCTGCGGGCGTCTCTCGAAGCTGCCGCGCGGCAGCGGCGGTCAGGCGTCCGATTCCTCGGCGCCCGCACCGACATCTCCGATCTGCTTGGCGCCGCTGACGCCGTGGTGCTTCCGAGCGACTGGGAAGCCCGGCCGTTCGTCCTCCAGGAGGCGCTGCGCGCGGGTGTCCCCGTCGTCGCGACGGACGTGGGCGGGGTGGCTGCCCTCGTCGGCTCGGCCGGCGTTCTCGTTCCGCCGGGCGATGCCGGCCGCCTCGGCCGCGAACTGCGCGAGCTGCTGGACGACCCGCAGCGACAGCTGGCCCTCAGCCGGGCCGGAAGGGAACGAGCCGCCGGCTGGCTCGACCCCGAGCAGATGGTGGATGCCATCGAAGCCGTCTACCTCGACCTCAAGTAGACCTCGAGGCGCGTCGCGCGACGTCGGCTGTCATCGGGCGGCCTCGCGCGCTGGTCCCGCGAACTGGCTCCGGCGTGTCGCCGTCCCGGCGCTTTCCGGGTGTTACCGTGAACTTCCGTGGATCGCGCCCCACATCAGCCCGGACCAACAGGTCCCTCGCCCGGCGCTGTGACCACGGGAGGCCGAGTTGGCCCGTTCGAGCATCGCCCCTGACCGGCCGGCCCGGCACATCTTCGTGACCGGCGGCGTGGCGTCGAGCCTCGGTAAGGGCCTCACCGCCTCAAGTCTCGGCCGGCTGCTCCGCTCGCGCGGGCTGCGCGTGACGATGCAGAAGCTCGACCCCTACCTCAATGTCGATCCCGGGACGATGAACCCGTTCCAGCACGGCGAGGTGTTCGTCACGGAGGACGGCGCCGAAACCGATCTCGACATCGGCCACTACGAGCGCTTCCTCGACACCGACCTCCACGGGTCGGCCAACGTCACCACGGGTCAGGTCTACTCGCATGTGATCGCCCGCGAGCGGCGAGGCGAGTACCTCGGCGACACGGTCCAGGTGATCCCGCACATCACCGACGAGATCAAGGCCCGGATCCGTGCCATGGCAGGCGTCACCGTCGACGGCGAACCGGTCGACGTCGTCATCACCGAGATCGGCGGCACCGTCGGTGACATCGAGTCGCTGCCCTTCCTCGAGGCCGCCCGGCAGGTCCGGCAGGAGGTCGGCCGCGACAACGTGTTCTTCCTGCATGTCTCGCTGGTGCCGTACCTCGCCCCGTCCGGCGAGCTCAAGAGCAAGCCCACCCAGCACTCCGTGCAGTCACTGCGATCGATCGGCATCACCCCCGATGCCATCGTCTGCCGGTCCGACCGGCCGATCTCCGAGGGCATGAAGCGCAAGATCGCGCAGACGTGCGACGTCGACAACGACGCCGTGGTCTCCGCAGCGGATGCCCCGTCGATCTACGACATCCCGAAGGTGCTGCACGCAGAGGGCCTCGACGCCTACGTCGTACGCCGGCTGCAGCTGCCCTTCCGCGACGTGGACTGGAACGAGTGGGACGAGCTGTTGCGTCGGGTTCACCGACCCGCCAAGCACGTCACCGTCGCGCTCGTCGGGAAGTACGTCGACCTGCCCGACGCCTACCTGTCCGTGACCGAGGCGCTGCGGGCCGGCGGCGTCGCGCATGACGCCAAGGTCGAGATCCGCTGGGTGACCTCCGACGACTGCGCGGATCCCGCCGGCGCGGCGCGGGCGCTCGACGGTGTCGACGGCGTCCTCGTCCCCGGCGGCTTCGGCGTACGCGGCATCGAGGGCAAGCTCGGCGCCGTCCGCCATGCCCGGGAGCACAACATCCCGACGCTGGGACTGTGTCTGGGCCTGCAGTGCATGGTCATCGAGGTCGCCCGTGACCTGGCCGGGCTCGACCTGGCGAACTCGTCTGAGTTCGACCCGGACACGCCGCATCCGGTCATCTCGACGATGGCCGACCAGGTCGACGTGGTCGCCGGCGACCGGGACATGGGCGGCACCATGCGGCTGGGGTCCTATCCCGCGAACCTGGGCGAGGGCACGCAGGTCCGTGCCGCGTACCGCGCGGCGACCGTGGCGGAGCGGCACCGGCATCGCTACGAGGTCAACAACGCCTATCGCGAGGTCCTCGAGGGCACCGGCCTGGTCTTCTCCGGTACGTCGCCCGACGGCCGGCTCGTCGAGTACGCGGAGCTTCCGGAGAGCCAGCATCCGTTCTTCGTCGGGACCCAGGCCCACCCGGAGTTCAAGTCCCGGCCGACCCGGCCGCATCCGTTGTTCGCAGCGTTCATCGGCGCAGCGCTGCGCCGGGCGAGCGACTCGGGCGGCGCCATCGACGGCGTGTCCCTGGCCGACGAGACCGTCACCCTCTGACCCGTGGATCTCGCCGACCGGCCGGCGTCGTACGACGTCACCGACAGCACACTCGCGTTCGCCTCGGGCCGGGTGGTCGACGTCCGCACGGACCACGTGCGGCTGCCGGACGGCTCCACAGCGGTCCGCGACGTCGTTGTCCATCCCGGCGCCGTGGGCGTCATCGCGCTCGATGAACAGGACCGTGTGCTGCTGCTCCAGCAGTACCGGCATCCGGTGCAACGGCTCCTGTGGGAGCCGCCGGCCGGACTGCTGGACGAGGTGGGGGAGGACCCGCTGCGCGCCGCCCAGCGGGAGCTCTACGAGGAGGCGCACTACCGCGCCGACCGCTGGGACGTCCTCATCGACGTCTACACCTCACCAGGCATGACGGACGAAGCGATCCGGGTCTACCTGGCGCGCGAGGTCGCACCTGCCGATGGCCCACAGCACGAGCGGGTCGCGGAGGAGCGAGACATGCCCGTCCAGTGGGTCCCGCTCGCCGCGGCGGTCGACGCCGTGCTGTCCGGCCGGCTCCACAACCCGATCGGCACGATGGGCATCCTCGCCGCTGCGCGCGCCCGGCAGTCCGGCTTCCGCGACCTGCGCCCCGCCGATGCCCCGTGGCCGGAGATGTCGGCCTGGCCGGGCTCCGCAGCCGCGCACGCGTGAGCCGGCGGCGGTCGTCCGCCGCCGGGCATAGGCTGCGGCCGTGAAGGTCGGCATCCCGCGCGAGGTCAAGGACAACGAATACCGCGTCGCCATCACGCCGTCGGGGGCTCACGAGCTCGTCCGGGCCGGACACGTGGTCTACGTCGAGAAGGAAGCGGGTGTCGGCTCGTCGATCCCGGACGACGACTTCATCGCGGCCGGCGCAGAGATCCTCGGCAGCGCGGACGACGTCTGGGGTGAGTCGGACCTCGTCTGCAAGGTGAAGGAACCGATCGCGGAAGAGTTCCACCGGATGCGCCGCGACCAGGTGCTCTTCACCTACCTCCACCTCGCCGCCTCCGCCGAGTGCACCCGGGCTCTCGTCGACTCAGGGATCACGGCGATCGCCTACGAGACGGTTCAACTGGCCGACGGGTCGCTTCCGCTGCTCGCGCCGATGTCGGAGGTCGCCGGCCGGCTCGCGCCGCAGGTCGGCGCATATCACCTGATGCGCCAGGGCGGCGGACGCGGCGTCCTCATGGGCGGCGTGTCCGGCGTCTACGCCGCAAAGGTCGTCGTGCTCGGCGCCGGTGTGTCCGGCATGAACGCCGCCGCGATCGCGCTCGGCATGCAAGCCGAGGTGCTGTTGCTGGACCGCAACATCGACAAGCTCCGGCAGGCCGACCGCATCTACCAGGGGCATCTGCAGACGATCGCGTCTAACAGCTACGAGGTGGACCGGGCCTG
>JAFAQI010000405.1 GCA_019246495.1 Frankiales bacterium
CTCGCTGCGGACGAGCAGGACTCGCCGCACCATGACGTGTTGCGCGACGCCGATGACCTCGACGGAATGCCCGTGGTGATCGCCGACCTGCACTCCGCAGTCACACCGGTCATCGCCGGCATCCGCGAGCGGCGACCCGACGCGCGCATCGTTTACGTGATGTCCGACGGCGGCGCGCTGCCGCTGTGGTGGTCGCACACGGTGCCGGCCCTGCGTACGGCGGGCTTGCTCGACGGCACCGTGACAGTCGGGCAGGCGTTCGGTGGTGACGTCGAAGCGGTGACCGTGCACAGCGGGCTGCTGGCGGCGCGGCTCGTTCTCACCGCCGACATCGCGATCGTGACGCAGGGACCCGGCAACCTCGGAACCGGCACGCGCTGGGGGTTCAGCGGCGTCAGCAGTGGCGAGGCGGTCAACGCCGCCGCGGTGCTCGGCGGCCGGCCGGTCGCGGCCCTGCGCGTCAGCGCGGTCGATCCGCGTCCGCGCCATCGCGGCGTCTCGCACCATAGCCTGACGGCCCTGGGCCGGGTGGCGCTGGCGCGGGCGCAGGTCGCCGTACCGCTGCTCGAAGGCGAGCTGGGTGAGGAGGTACGCCGCGCCGTCGCGCCACTCGCCGAGCGGCACGAGCTGGTCGACGTCCTGGTCGAGGGGCTGCGCGCGGTGCTGGCCGCCTCCCCGGTCGAGCTCTCGTCGATGCAACGTGGGCTCGACGAGGATCCGGCGTACTTCCTGGCGGCGGCCGCGGCCGGCCGTCACGCAGCGTCCCTTCTGTGACGAATCGCACCCTGCGCCAAGTGCCGCGGGCTGTCACACTGCTCATGTGACGGCCGCGGCCCCCACGCTGGCGCGAACGTCGACCGCTCCTGAGCGTCTCGACCTCGTGCGGTCGCAGGGCGTCCTGATGCGCAACGCGATGATCTGCGCCAACGTCATCGGTGCGGTCATCGTCTATCTACTCATCGGCTTCGTGCTGCCGAAGGACATCCGCGACCAGACCGGCGTGTCCAACCTCATCGCGCTGCTGAGCTACGGACTTGGGTCACTGGTCATCGGCAGCGTGGTCTCACGGCGGGTCTGCGGGCGCATGATCCCGTGGCTCACTGGCGAGCGTGAGATCACTGACGAGGACCGGGACTTCACCGTCCGGTATCCGCTGACCCAAGCGCTGATCAATCTCGCGCTGTGGCTCGCGTCGGTGCCGATCTTCGTGCCGCTGGACTGGAACCTCGGAGCGGCCCGGCTGGCGGACATCTCGCTCACGATCTTCATGGGTGCGCTGTCGACGTGCATGGTCACCTATCTGCTGACCGAGCGCATCCTGCGACCCGTCTACATCATCGCGTTCGAGCGCGCGCTGCCGTGCCAACACGGCGTTCCCGGGATCAAGTCGCGCATCATGTTCGCGTGGGGTCTCGGCACCGGCATCCCGCTCGTCGGCGTCACGATGATGGCTCTCGACCACGGCTCGGACCCGATGTCGATCCCCGCTCTCGTGTTCCTCTCGATCGCGGGGTTGGTCACCGGCGCGTTGACGATGGTGTTCGCCGCGAAGTCCGTAGCCGAACCGATCGACTCGGTGCGCGAGGCCATGGCCCATGTCGCGGACGGCAACCTCGACGCGCGCGTCGCCGTCTTTGACGGCAGCCAGATCGGGCAGCTGCAGAACGGCTTCAACTCGATGGTCGAAGGCTTGCGCGAGCGGCGCAAGCTGCACGACCTGTTCGGCCGCCAGGTCGGCCTGCACGTCGCGCAGCAGGCGATTGAGCGCGGAGTGCACCTCGGCGGCGAGCAGGTGCACGCCGCAATGTTGTTCGTCGACGTCATCGGATCGACCGAGCTCGCGGCAAACCGTCCACCGGCCGCCGTCGTCTCGGCCCTCAATGCGTTCTTCTCGGTGGTCGTCGAAGTTGTCGACCGCGCGGGTGGCTTCGTCAACAAGTTCGAGGGCGACGCCGCGCTCTGCGTGTTCGGCGCCCCCATCCCCCGCGACGACGCGGCAACGTGCGCGCTGCTCGCCGCGCGGCTGCTGCACGAGCGGTTGCGCGACGTACGCGGACTGAGCGCCGCGATCGGCGTGTCCGCGGGAACGGTTGTCGCCGGCAACGTGGGCGCCCGCGAGCGGTTCGAGTACACCGTCGTCGGCGACGCTGTGAACGAGGCGGCGCGGCTGACCGAACTCGCGAAGACGCGGGCCACGCGGGTGCTCGTATCGGAGTCTGTCCTCGCCGCCGCGGATCCGTCGGAGCGCCGGCACTGGTGTGCCGACGGCGAGGTCACGCTGCGCGGCCGGACGCAGCCGACGAAGCTCGCCCGTCCCGCCTGAGCGGAGGGGCGGCGCGGCCTACATCGAGGCGATCAGCTTCTCCACCCGGTCGTCGACCGACCGGAACGGATCCTTGCAGAGGACCGTGCGCTGCGCCTGGTCGTTGAGCTTCAGGTGGACCCAGTCGACAGTGAAGTCGCGCCGCTTCTCCTGCGCCCGCTTGATGAAGTCACCACGCAACCGTGCCCGTGTCGTCTGCGGCGGCACCGACTTCGCCTCGAAGATGCGCAGGTCCGTCGTCACGCGCTCGACAGCGCCCTTGCGTTCCAGCAGGTAGTAGAGCCCGCGGCGGCGACTGACGTCGTGGTAGGCGAGGTCGATCTGCGCGACGCGAGGAGAGGACAAGGCAAGGTCGTGCTTCTCGCGGTAGCGCTCGATCAGCTGGTACTTGGTCACCCAGTCGATCTCGCGCTCGACGAGACCGAGGTCGCCTGAGTCGACCGCCTTGATCGTGCGTTCCCACAGATCGAGCACGCGCTCGGCTGTCGCGTCGGTGCCGCGGCGCTGGACGAAGTCGCGTGCCTTTGCGTAGTACTCCAGCTGGATCTCGAGCGCGCTGGCCTCGCGGCCGTTGGCAAGCTTCACCCGGCGACGACCGGTCATGTCGTGGCTGACCTCGCGGATCGCCCGGATCGCGTTCTCGAGGGTGAGGTCACGCATGACGACACCGGCCTCGATCATGCGGAGCACGAGATCCGTCGTACCGATCTTCAACAGCGCTGTCGTCTCCGACATGTTGGAGTCGCCGACGATGACGTGCAGCCGACGGAACCGCTCGGCGTCGGCGTGCGGCTCGTCGCGGGTGTTGATGATCGGACGGGAACGCGTCGTTGCGGACGAGACGCCTTCCCAGATGTGTTCCGCGCGCTGCGACACGCAATAGACGGCGCCGCGCGGCGTCTGGAGCACCTTGCCCGCACCACAGATGATCTGCCGGGTGACGAGGAACGGGATGAGGACATCGGCGAGCCGAGAGAACTCACCGTGCCGGCCGACGAGGTAGTTCTCGTGGCAGCCGTAGGAGTTGCCGGCCGAGTCAGTGTTGTTCTTGAACAGGTAGATGTCGCCGGCGATGCCTTCCTCGCGAAGCCGGCGTTCGGCATCCATGAGCAGCCCCTCGAGGGTCCGCTCCCCCGCCTTGTCATGGGTGACGAGATCGACGAGGTCGTCGCACTCAGGTGTGGCGTACTCGGGGTGGGAGCCGACATCGAGGTAGAGCCGCGCGCCGTTCTTGAGGAAGACGTTGCTGCTGCGCCCCCAGGAGACGACCCGGCGGAAGAGGTAGCGGGCGACTTCGTCGGGACTGAGCCGCCGCTGGCCCCGGAACGTGCAGGTGACGCCGTACTCGTTCTCGAGCCCGAAGATCCGGCGGTCCACTCCGTCACTCTAGGTGCGCCCGCTCAGGCAGGATTGGAGACAGGCGGGACGAACTGTGAGGTAACTCACAAGGATGGGAGAATGGCTCCGTGTTCGGCACCCTCCCCCGGGCCGGCCTGGTGGCCGCGGCGTCGGTAGCGCTTGCGCTGGGCTCGGTCGCCGGCGGAGGAAGCGCCGCGCTGGCGGCACCTGCCAGGGCGGCGGCGTCGCCGCACTGGGCGCCGGCCGCCACGGCCCGCATTCACCCGGGGAGCAGCGTCGTCATCGCCGGTACGTCCTGCGTCGCGGGCTTCGTCCTCCGCAGCGGCCACCGGGTGTTCCTGAGCGTCCCGGCCTCGTGCACGGGCGTGAGCAGCGGCAAGCCCACGGACGGATGCTCCGAGGCGCAGGTGCCTGGAGGTACGCCGGTGACGATCCAGGGGGCACGGCATCCGGGCACGATCGTCTACAGCTCGTTCACCCAGATGCAGCTGCACAGCGAGACCCGGCGGAACCGCTGCCAGAACAACAGCCTGTCGCTGATCCAGCTCGACCGCCGGGATGTGCGGCGGACGAACCCGTCGGTGCCGCTGTTGGGCGGTCCGGTCGGTGTCGCGACGTCCGCGCCGCCGCAGGGGGCACAGCTCTACGCCTACATCAAGAGCTCCACGACCGCGGTGGCGACGAAGTCAAAGGCCGGGGGGTGGGCGCAGGAAATGGTGCCGGCCGCATCGGCCGGGACGACCGACCTCGGCTCACCGGTCCTGACCTCGAACGGCAAGGCGCTGGGCATGGTGACGATCGTCCAGCAGACGAACGCCGGCCCCTCGGTCGTCAGCCGGCTGGACCACGAGCTGCGCTACCTGCGCCGGATCCGCGGCTTCCATCACGTGCACCTGGTGTCCGGCACGGCGTCGTACAAGCCACCGGCGGTGTAAAGCCCGCTCAGCCGGTCGGCGTCAGCAGTCGCTCGAGCTGGGCGTCAGGCAGGCGCCGGAACTTGCGGCGTGGCCGGGTGCGGTCGAGCACGGCGACCTCGAGCTGGGCCGCGCCGAGCGACCGCTGCTCGCCGTCCGCGCTCGAGAGCGCGTCGACAGCAAGGCGCAGCCCCTCGTCGAGTGGCAGCGCCTCGCGATGGCCTTGCTGCATGCGGGTGGCGACGGCTTCGGCGTTGCCACCCATCGCCACGAAACCCTGCTCGTCCGCGACGCTGCCGTCGTAGGTGAGGCGGTAGAGCTGGTCGCCGGCTGCGGTCTCGCCGACCTCGGCGACCGTGATCTCGACCTCGTAGGGCTTGGACTCGGTCGTGAAGATCGTGCCGAGCACCTGCGCGTAGGTGTTGGCGAGCATCCGCCCGGTGACGTCGGTCCGGTCGTAGGAGTAGCCGCGCAGGTCGGCGATGCGCACGCCGGCCTGGCGAAGGTTCTCGAACTCGTTGTACTTGCCGACTGCGGCAAACGCGATGCGGTCGTAGATCTCCGACACCTTGTGCAGTGCGCTGGACGGGTTCTCCGCGACGAACAGGATGCCGTCGGCGTAGGTCATCACCAGCACCGAGCGGCCGCGGGCGATGCCCTTACGTGCGTAGTCGGCACGGTCCTTCATCACCTGCTCGGGTGAGACGTAACCGAACGGCATGCTCATCGGTGAACGCGGTTCCTCTCGTGTGTCCGGTGGCCGGTCAGCGGTGGCCGGTCAGCGCAGCGGTGCCTGCGGGCCGCCGGGATTGGCCATCCGCTCGTCGACGACCTGCTGGGTCGCCCGCTCGACGTCCTCGTCGGCGAGGCGACGGAATCCCTCGACCGTGACGCTGGTGATGACCGGGTAGATCCGCCGGGTGAGGTCCGGACCACCGGTGGCCGAGTCGTCGTCGGCGGCGTCGTAGAGGGCCTGGATGCATGCGACGACGGCGTCGTCCTCGCTGAAGTCGTCGCGGTAGAGCTTCTTCAACGCGCCGCGGGCGAACACACTGCCGGAGCCGACGGAGTGGAAGCTGTGCTCCTCGTAGCGACCACCGGTGACGTCGTAGGAGAAGATCCGGCCG
>JAFAQI010000416.1 GCA_019246495.1 Frankiales bacterium
GCCGCGCCCGTCGTCAGCACCACGCTTTGTGTGGGTGAGCCCAGCGGGCTGAACAGCACGAGGTTGTAGAGCACGTGCCGGGTTCCGGCACTGTCGGTGCTCACCGAAGCGCCGCTGGCATCGAGGGTGCCCATCGACTTGGGTACGTCGACGCCGAGCTGCGCGACGAGCGGCAGCTGGAGCTGCAAGGTCGTCGAGTGCTGGTGGCCGGCCGTGTCGGAGTACTTCACCGTCTGTGTGCGGCTGAACGTGTTGGCGACCGTGTAGGTGTAGGTCTGCCCGGCGCCTGCCGCGGCATGGGTGATCGTCAGCGCAAGCGGCAACGTGCCGTGATAGGCGCTCGACGTCCCTCCGGCGTACTGCTGCACGGACTTCACGGTCCCGTCTGACCCGATGGTCGCGCGGATCGTGGGGTTGGCCGCGCCGGCGGCCAGTGCGACGCGAGGTATGACGACGGCGGCGGCGGTCATGAGGCAAAGGCCTCCGACCCGCGCGGCGTGCGCCCGGCGCGCGTTGGTGGTGACGCTCATGCTGGGTTCCTTGTCTGCTCAGCCGACGACGGCGACGCGGTCGGGCGCTTTGCCTTGCGTTCCTTGGAGAGCACGGCCACGAGTGCGACCGCGAGGATCAGCGTTGCTCCGGTGAACAGCTCTGCACTCCAGCCCTGATAGCCGGCGTAGGTGAGCCCGTGAATGTTCACCGAGAGGAAGAAGATGGCGACGATCGTGCCGGGCACGTTGAGCCGGCCGACCTTGAAGGACACCGCGCCGAGGAACGCGGCGGCGAGCGCGGCCAACGTGAACGTCGGCCCGATCGATGGGTTCCCAGATCCGCTGTATGACAGGAGCATCACGCCCGCGACGCCGGCGAATGCACCTGTGAGGACGAAAGCCAGCGTGATGCTGCGCTCGACCCGGATGCCGACTAGCTTTGCAGCGGCACGGTTGGAGCCGATCGCGTGCAACGTCCGGCCGAACGGCGTGTGCTCGAGCAGGTAGTAGATCGCCAGTGCGACGAGCGCGAGCACCCACACGAGTTTGGGAACGCCGAAGAAGTTGGTCCGTCCGAACGTCACGAGCGAACTCGGGACACCGTTGATGATGGCTTGGCCGCGCGTGTACCAGTCGACGAAGCCGAGGATGATCGACGCCGTTCCCAACGTGATGATGAACGGGTCGACGCGAAGTGTCGTCGTGAGGAATCCGTTCATGAATCCCACCGCCGCGCCGACCCCGATGCCGAACGCGATGCCGGCGACCAACGGGAAGTGCCAGTGCGAGAACGACGCGGCAGCCATGACCGAGCTGAGCCCCGTGATGTTGCCGATCGACAGGTCGAAGTTGCCGGATGTGAGGGCGATCAGGATGCCCAGCGTCAATACCCCGGTGTACGCCTGGCTCGAAGCGATCTCGCGCCAGTTGGCCACGCTGTTGAACGGAGTAGCGGTCTGACTCCAGGTCGAGTAGAGCAAGATCGACAGGCCCAGCAGGATCGGCAGCGAGTAGTTGCGCGCGACGAACATGGCGGCGGCGCTGGGCGAGGTGAACCGCCGCGGCGATGCGGCTGGCGGCGGCGTCGGCTGGGCAACAACCGGTTCGGCAGCCGGCGTCTGCACGACGGACGCCTCCGGCTCCGATGCCTTCGGCTCAGGAACCACGATCGTGTCCTTCGGCTTCGCCGCCCGAGGTCGGCGCGTGGCGACGGCCTCGTCGGTCACGACGATCGGCTCGTCGCTCCGGGGCGCCGGAACCCGACCGGACGATCCGGTGCGGAGGCGGTCAACGGCACGGTTCACGGTGTTCCTTCCGATGCGTTCATGAGTTCGGTCAAGCGGTGGGCGTCGATGGGTGCGTCCACGACGGTCGCGATGCGGCCGTTGCGCAGCACCGCGACCCGGTCGGACGCATGCGCGAGCTCTTCGGGCTCGCTGACGACGAGGATCACGCTCGTGCCTGCAGCGGTGGCGCGGCGTACGAGCTGGTAGATCTCGGCGCGCGCGCCGACATCGACACCCTGCGTCGGCTCGTCGAGGAGCAGCACCTTGGGCTTGCGGCGCAACCATCGGGCCAACACGACCTTCTGCTGGTTGCCGCCGGAGAGCGTCTCCACCGGCTGGGTGTCGGCGTTGAGCCGGATGAGGAAGTCGGAGATCGACCGCTGCGCGTCCTGACGTTCCTGCCGGTGCTGCCACAGCAGGTTGCGGAAGTAGGACCTCGATGATCCCGCCGACAGGTTCTCGCGGA
>JAFAQI010000225.1 GCA_019246495.1 Frankiales bacterium
CAAGACGTTCTCGCTCACCTTCGACAAGCCCTACAGCCAGCACTGGCTGCTCTACAACGAGCTGTCACAGATCATCCCGATGCCGCAGCACGTGTGGGACAAGACGTCCGCGTCGGGCACGGTCGGTGACAACGACAAGACGACGAAGGGCGCGCAGGCGGTCTACAAGTACCTCGACGGGCAGTCGAAGAAGCTGTCGAGCTACAACACCGACCCGCTGTGGAAGGTCGTCGACGGTCCATGGCGGCTCAAGTCGATCGACACGAACGGCAACACCGCGATGGTGCCGAACCCGGCGTACGTCGGTCCGGTGAAGCCGCGCATCGCGGAGTTCGACCAGAAGCCATTCACCGACAGCTCGGCGGAGTTCAACTCGCTGCTGTCGGGCAGCGGCCCGGAGATCGGCTTCATCTCCCCGGTCCAGCTGAGGTCGCAGCCGGCGCTGTCCCGACTCGGCTACGTGCGGAGCAACAACTACAGCTTCGCGGCGACCTACGCCTTCCTCAACTTCACGAACCCGAAGACCGGCCCGATGCTGCGCCAGACCTACATCCGTCAGGCCCTCCAGATGCTCTACGACCAGGCCGGCTACATCAAGAACTACTACAGCGGCGTCGGCTACCTCGACTGCGGACCGATCCCGACCCAGCCACAGAACCCCTACGCCGACAACTACGAGAAGTCCTGTCCCTACGCCTACAACCCGGCGAAGGCGAAGAGCTTGCTGGCTGCGCACGGCTGGCACGTCGTGCCCGGCGGTACGACGACCTGCGCCAGCGCGGGTACCGCGGCAAACCAGTGCGGCGCCGGCATCGCGCAGGGCCAGAAGCTCGAGTTCTCCATGCTGTATCCGACCGGTGGCATCGCGTTCCCGAAGGTGATGGCGCAGTCAAAGGCGGACGCGAAGCAAGCCGGTGTCGTGTACGACCTGAAGGGCGAGACCTACAACACGCTCGGCGCGATCATCGCCCCGTGCAAGGCCGGCAGCAAGTGCGGCTGGGACATCTCGCAGACCGGTGGCTGGATCTACTCGCCGGACTTCTACCCGACGGGTGAGGAGCTCTTCACCACCGGCGCCGGCTACAACCTCGGCGGCTACAGCGACAAGAAGGCCGACCAGCTGATCGCCGCGTCGACGAAGCCGGGCAACGACCAGCAGACGCTGGCGGCGTACGAGGACTACATGACGCAGCAGATCCCGGTGCTCTGGACCGACAACACCTACTCGCTGCAGGAGGTCAAGAAGAACCTCCACGGCGTCACGCCCTGGAACACCTTCGGCGCGGTGACACCGGAGAGCTGGTACTACACGAAGTGACCCGACTCGGCGGCCGGCTCGACCGGCTGCTGAAGCGGGAAGTGGCACGCCGCGACGTGGGTGGGGCCGGTCATCGGGACGAGGGCCGGCTCCACCTCCGCACAGATCTCCTGCGCGCGTTGGCAGCGGGTCCAGAACCGGCACCCGCTCGGCGGTGAGACGGCAGACGGCAGCTCGCCGCGGACGGCGACCTGGGTGCGCTTCGCCCGCGCGATGCTCGGGTCCGCAACGGGTACGGCGTCGATCAAGCCGGCGGTGAACGGATGCGCGGGGGTGTCGTAGACCGCTGCGGTCGGGCCGAGCTCGACGAGCTTGCCGAGATACATCACGCCCACCCGGTCCGCGAGGTAGCGGACGACGGACAGGTCGTGGGAGATCATCAGGTAGGTCAGGTCGTGGTCCCGCTGCAACCGCTGCATCAGGTTGAGCAGCTGCGACCGGATCGAGATGTCGAGTGCGGACACCGGCTCGTCGGCGACGACCAGTCGCGGCTCCAGCGCGAGTGCGCGGGCAAAGCCGATGCGCTGGCGCTGGCCGCCGGAGAACTGCCGGGGGAACGCGCGGTTCGCGTTGGCGGGAAGCCCGACCTCGCGCAACAGCTCGGCGATCCGCTCCTGTCGCTCTGCTTTGCTGTGCGTGCGTTGCACGACCATCGGCTCGGCGAGGATCGATCCGACGCGCATGCGCGGATCGAGCGACGCATAGGGATCCTGGAAGATCATCTGCAGCTGTCGCCGGTGCTCCCGCTCGGCGCCTCGACCTCGGATGCGGCGTACGTCGACGCCGTCGAACGTCACCGAACCCGAGGTCGGCGTCTCGAGGCCGACAGCAAGCCGGCCGATCGTCGTCTTCCCGCAGCCGGACTCGCCGACGAGCCCGAACGTCTCGCCGCGGTGGACGTGCAGCGACACGTCAGACACCGCGTGGACGACGCCGATCTTGCGACCGAAGGCGCTGGCCCGGACGTCGTACTCCTTCACCACGCTCTCGAGGGTCAGCAGCGGTTCGGTCGGCACGCGGGTCTCGACCGGCGGCGGCGGGACCGGCGCGGTGTAGGTCGGCGGCCTGGCGTCGTCCCGCGGAAAGAAGCAGGCGTGCGCGTGGGTGCTGGTCTCGCTGGTCAGGACCGGCGTCTCGGTGACGCAGCGCTCCTGCCGGTAGGTGCAGCGCGGTGCGAACCGGCAGAAGGTGAGCTGCCGCGAGAGGTCCGGCGGAATGCCGGGGATGGTCTGCAGCGGCTCGCGGCGGTCCTGGTTGACCTGCGGCAGGGCGGCGAGCAACGCCTCGCTGTAGCGGTGGCGGGTAGCAGTGAACAGCTCTTGGTTGCCGGCGGACTCCACGATCTGGCCGGCATACATGACCATCACCCGGTCGGTGTGTCCGGCGATGACGCCCATGTCGTGCGTGATGAGTAGTACCGACATGTGCAGCTCGCGCTTCAGCCGCTCGAGGAGCGCGAGGATCTGGTCCTGGATACTCACGTCCAGTGCCGTCGTCGGTTCGTCGGCAATCAGCAGCTTCGGCTCGCAGGCGAGCGCGATCGCCATGACGACACGCTGCCGCAGACCGCCGGAGAGCTGGTGCGGATAGCTGTCCACCCGCTCGTCCGGCCGGGGGATGCCGACGAGGTCGAGCAGCTCGACGG
>JAFAQI010000246.1 GCA_019246495.1 Frankiales bacterium
CGCAAGGCCGTCGCGAGTGCCGTCGGCGCGCTCGCCGTGGCCGCCGGCGCGATTGTGGCGACCGCGGCTCCGGCCCTCGCCACCACGCCCCCCTACGAGCCCGACTCCACCAACCAGATCGGCCAACTCGCGTTCTTCGACGCCGCCGGACACCGGGTCACGTCGGGATCCGTGAGCGATGCGCCGTTCGCGAAGTACGCCGTCGCGACGACCAACGACCCGCAGACGGCTAACGCGACTGCGACGCTCTACGGCTACCTGCCGGTCAACGGCAGCCTGCCCGCCAACTGGTCCGGCGAACAGATGTCCGGCACGACGACGTTCCCCGTCAGTGGCGGTCCTGGCCCGATCGGCAGCGCCGGCGCGCATCGGCCGGTCGTGACGCTGACGTCGAGCGACCTCACGCTGTCTGACCTCAAGGCGGACTACCCCAACACCGCGACCGACTCCTACCAGGGGCTCTACCAGATCCGGGTGCTGACGCCCGGCAACAACAAGTGGTGGGCCGCGGACATCCAGATCACGGGGACGTCATGGACGCAGGTCTACCCGACCGGCGCGCCGGCGCCGAGCGGCTCGGTCTCGCTCAGCGGACCGCACCGCGTCGGCAAGACCGACACGTGCACGAAGTCGATCAGCAACGCGTCGAGCTTCGCCTACTCGTGGAAGGCCTCCGGCCACACGATCAGTGGGGCCACGAAGTCGACGTACAAGGTGTCTGAGAAGTACGTCGGCAAGACCCTCACGTGCACAGTCGTCGCGACCGGCTCGGGCGGCACGACGCCGTTCACCAGCGCCGGGCACAAGGTCCTCGTCGGGGCCAAGCTCGCGGCGAAGACGAAGCCCTACCTGCACCACGGCAGCAACCGTTCGTCGGCCAAGGTCGGCACCAAGGAGTCGGTTGCGACCGGCAAGTGGTCACCGCAGGCGACGTCCTTCGGCTACCAGTGGCTGCTGAACGGCAAGAAGATCAAGCACGCCACGTCATCCAGCTACACCCCGAAGGCCTCGGCCGCGGGCAAGAAGCTTTCGTGCCGGATCACCGCGCACCGGCACGGCTGGCAGACCGGTTCGGCCACCACCAAGGCGATCACGGTCAAGCACTGACAGGCAGCGTCGCGCGCGGGGTGTCACGGGTCGTGACACCCCGCGCGTGCATCCGCGCGCTTGTCGCCGGGGCTCGTTGGGCATGCTGGACCCATGACCACGGGTGATCCGGCGGCCGGCGCACGCCTGCTCGACGGCCGATATCGCCTGGGCGACCGGCTCGGCGGGGGCGCCGTCGCGGACGTCTACCGCGGCCAGGACGAGCGGTTGCAGCGGCCGGTCGCGGTCAAGCTCTTCCGCGGGGACGCGGCCGAACAGCTGCAGCGGCACGACGCGGAGATGCTCACGCTGGCTGCGCTCGACCACCCTTCGCTCGTCACCGTGTTCGACGCCGGCACCGATGCGGAGACCGACCAGCCGTTTCTCGTCATGCAGCTGGTCGAGGGCCCGACGCTCAGCGAGGAGCTGAAGGAGGGCCCGCTGCCCGGTGAACGCGCGGCCCGCTACGGCGCCGCTCTCGCGGACGCGCTCGGCTACGTCCACGAGCGCGGTCTCGTCCACCGCGACGTCAAGCCCGGCAACGTGCTCATCTCCACGGATGGCCGGGTGCACCTCGCCGACTTCGGCATCGCGCGTCTCGTCGACGCGGCGCACGAGACCCGCACCGGCGACGTGCTCGGGACGCCGGCCTACTTCGCGCCGGAGCAGGTCGCCGGCGAAGCGGTCGGGCCACCGGCCGACATCTACGCGCTCGGCATCGTGCTCATCGAGTGCCTCACCGGCAAGCGGCCCTTCGAAGGTACGGCGATGGAAGTCGCGATGGCTCGCCTCGCGCGAGACCCCGACGTACCGGAAGCGTTCGGGCCTGACTGGCGCGACCTGCTGTCCGCGATGACCCGGCGCAACCCCGGCGACCGGCCGGCAGCGACCGCCGTCGCTGACGGCCTTCGTGCGATCGCCGATGGTGGCTCGCTGGATCGGACGGTCGCGATGCCTCCGGTCACCGCGGCGACGACAGCGACGACTGCGATGCCGGCCGCGACGACAGCGATGGCGCAGCCCACCACCGCGATGGCGCCGCTGGGGGCGACCACCGTCCTGCCGCCGACGTCCGCGCAACCCGCGCCTGCGGTCGTGCGGCGCCGCGGGCCCACTCCGGCGGTGATCGCGCTGATCGTCGTTCTGGTGCTGGCGGCTGCAGCGGCGGCTGTCTATGCGGTGCACCGCAACAACACCAACCACGCGTCGGCGGTGCATCACGGCAAGCCGCATCTGCACCAGCCGCTCGAGCACGACCTGCGTCACCTGGAAGACCTGGTGCACCCGTGATGCGGCGACTCGGCTTCGCCGGTGTCGCGGCGCTCGCTGTGGCGACCGCCGGGTGCGCAGCGTCCTCGCCGGGCGCGATCAACGCGGCCGGCACGCGCGTGCTGGCGCCGGCGGTGCAGCACCTGCGCGAGGTCGCACATACGGGCAACGTCGGCGCCCTGCGCGCGGCGGTGCACCAGTTCCAGGCGCTCGTGCGGCAGGAGCAGCAACGCGGCGACATCACCGCTTCGCGGGCGACGGCGCTGCTCGACGCTGCGGACATCCTGCTGCAGGACGCCAAGCCGTCGCCGTCCCCGACACCGACGGTCGTGCCGACCTCGACGTCACCCACCCCGACGCCGACCTCGGCCTCACCCACGCCGCCGCCGACAACTCCACCGCCGACGACGCCGCCGCCGACCTCGTCGTCGCCGTCGCCCGTCGTGTCCGCGTCGGTGGCCGCGGACGGAACGCCGGCTCCGGCCCGCTCGGCCGGTGCTCCGGCGGGGCAGCCGTCACCGTCGCCTTGACTTGATCGCGCGGATCAGCCCGGCAGGAGCTTGCCCGGGTTGAGTACGCCGGCGGGGTCGAGCCGCTCCTTCACCGCGCGGATGGCTGCGACACCGACCTCGCCGAGCTCCGCCAGGACGTGCTCGCGATGCGCGGTGCCCACAGCGTGGTGGTGGGTGATCGTGCCGCCCGCCGCGACGATTGCGTCGTTGGCAGCCTGCTTGGCGGCGGCCCACTGCTCGATCTCCCGACCGGAGTCGGCGGCCGCAAGGACGGTGAAGTAGAGCGAGGCGCCGGTCGGATAGACGTGTGAGATGTGACAGCCGACCAGCGCCCGGCCGAGTGTCTGGTGCAGCGCGTTGCGCACGCCGTCGTACAGCCCGGGCAGCGCACTCCACGTCGCCGCAGTCTCCAGCGTCTCGGCCAGAACTCCCGCATCGAGCAGCGAGTCGCGCAGGTATGGCCCATGGAACCGGCCGTGCCGCCACGACTCTCCGGCCTTGCTCCCCAGCGGCGCCCCGCCCGCGTCGCGCAGCACCTTGCGGACCGCGCGCCGGCGATAGCGAACGTCCGGCGCTGTGCCCTCGTAGCCGGTGATCACCAGACATCCGCCGGCGACGCCGCGCGCACGCAGGTACGACGACAGTGCGCGGCGGGTCAACCGGCCGGCGCTCGACATCACGAGGTTGACCCGCGTCTCGTCGGCGTCGGAGAGCCGAGCTACGTCGGGCAGCGGTCCGTCCTGCGCCAGCCGCCGGAAGGCGTCGCGGCCGGCCTCCCACGACGGAAGCATCCACGCCTCGTAGCGATGCACATTCGGAATTCGGTGGACGCGCAGCGTCACCTCCGTGACGACACCGAGCGTGCCTTCCGAGCCGAGCACCAGCCGTCGCAGGTCGGGGCCGGCCGCACTCCCGGCGAGCGCCGGCAGCACGAGCTCCCCGGCCGGCGTCGCCATCCGCAGCCCGACGACCATGTCGTCGATGCGGCCGTAGCCACTCGACGCCTGGCCGGCTGAGCGCGTCACCACGTAACCACCGAGCGATGCGCGTTCGAAGCTCTGTGGGACGTGGCCGAGGGTGAGACCGTGCCCCGCCAGCGCCGCCTCGGCGTCAGGTGTCCGGATGCCGGGCTGGAAGGTCGCGGTCAGCGACACGGGGTCCACGTCGAGCAGCCGGTCGAGCTGCGAAAGGTCGAGAGCGACGACACTCGCGCAACCACCACGCTCGGCGTCGAGCCCGCCCACCACGCTGGTCCCACCACCCCAGGGCACGACCGCGACGCGTTCGTCGCTACAGACGCGCAGCACGTCCGCCACCTGCACGGCGTCGCGCGGCAGCAGCACCGCGTCGGGCGCCGCCGATGCGTCGGCGGATCGTCGCCGCATGATGTCGGAGTAGGACTGGCCACCCGCATGTCTCGCGCGCACGTCGTCGTCGGTCCGCACCGCGTCGGCACCTAGCGCGTTGACCAGCCGTTGCCGCGCTGACTCCGGAAGGCGGGACGGCGGCAGGACCGCCGCGCTGATCTCGGCAGGAGGTGCCGGCTTGGTCCGGCCGATCTCGTCGGCCAGCAGTGAGCGAAGGCGGCGGGGGAGCTCGGGACGGGTCGCGCCCCACGCGGTCCACGAAGTCGTCATGCGCTACAGTGTGACACATGACGTCCCAACGTCACATCAACACCGCCTCGGACGGGGCCTCGGTCTCCGGAGCCACCTCGGCCGTTGACCGCGCGATTCCCGCCAACGTGCTCGAGGCGACCCGCGCGACGGTTCTCGCCGTCGGGGTACGCCGGACCACGCTGACCGACGTCGCGCGCCGGGCGGGGGTCAGTCGCATGACGCTCTATCGGCTTGTGCCGGATGTCACGACGCTGATCCTCGAGGTGATGACGCGGGAGTTCGCTGCGCTGCTGCACGAGTGTGAGCGCAGCAGCGCGCGGCGTCGTACGGCGCGAGCACGCATCGTCGCGACTGCCGTGTCGATCGCGCGGACGCTGCCCGGCGAGCCGTTGTTCCGCCGGGTGCTCGACGTCGACCCCGAGATCCTGCTGCCCTACATCACCGAGCGCATCGGGTCGACGCAGCGACTTGCGGCCGGTCACGTGCGACGCATGCTCGCCGATGGCGTCGCGGACGGAAGTGTGCGCCGTGGCGACCTCGACGTCATGGCGACCGCGCTGGTCCTGCTCGTCACGCCCTACGTGTTGTCGGCGCGGTTGCTCGACGAGGTCGGCTACGACGCGGCGCTCGGCGAGCTCGAGCGGATCGTCGACGGTTGGTTGCGGCCATGAGCGATGACCGGCTCACCGCGCAGCGCCGCCGCGCCGACATCGACGCGTTGCGGGCGGGTGCGGTTGTCGACGTACTGGTCGTCGGCGGTGGCGTGACCGGCGCCGGGGTCGCACTCGACGCAGCGAGTCGTGGGCTGTCCGTTGCCTTGGTCGAGAAGACCGATCTCGCGGCGGGCACGAGTCGGTGGTCGAGCAAGCTCGCGCACGGCGGCTTGCGCTACATCGCGGCCGGCCAGCTCGGCGTCGCGTGGGAGTCGGTCGTCGAGCGCAACCTGCTCGTCCGGCACATCGCGCCGCATCTGGTTCAGCCGATGCGGTTCGTCGTACCGGTGCTCGCCGGTCACGGCCGCGGCAACCGCGCGCTCGCGCACGTCGGCTTCGGCATCGCCGACGGTATGCGCTTCGCCGCGCGGACACCGGCGCTCCTGCCCCGCACCCGCTGGGTGGGCGGCGACGCAGCACGCGAGCTCGTGCCCGCGCTGCGACCCGACGTCCGCGGCGCGTTCCTGACCGTGGACGGTTGCCTCGAGGACGACGCCCGGCTGGTCGTGGGAATCGCCCGCACGGCGGCAGCGAGCGGCGCCAGGATCGTCACGCATTGCACTGCGACCGAGGTGACTCGTGAGGGCGCGACCGTCGTAGACGGACTGACCGGCGAAAGCTTCGACGTCCGCGCCCGCAGCGTCGTCGTCGCAGCCGGCGTGTGGTGCGGGGGCCTGGTCGACGGCGTCCCGTTGCAGCCGAGCAAGGGCACCCATGTGCTCGTCCGTCCCGAAGCGGTCGGCCACCCGTCGGCTGCCTTCAACATCCTCGTGCCGGGAAGTCGCAACCGGTTCGTGTTCGCGGTGCCGCGCCCGGACGGTCTCGTGCAGGTCGGGCTCACCGACGACGCGGTCGACGAGGTCGTCGACGTGCCGCTCGCGACAGATGACGAGGAACGGTTCCTGCTCGACACGCTGTCATCGGGGCTGTCCCGCCCGGTCGCCGCCGACGATGTGGTGGGCCGGTTCGCCGGCCTGCGGCCATTGCTGGGGCACGCCGACGGCAGCACGGCTGCGGATCTCTCCCGCCGGCATGCGTTGCTCGACCGCGACGGAGTTGTCGTCATCGTCGGCGGAAAGCTCACGACCTACCGGCGCATGGCCGAGGATGCGGTCGATCGCGTGCAACGGTCGCTGGGCGTTGGAACTGCCTGCGTGACCAAGACCCTGCCGCTCGTCGGTGCTCGATCCGGCGGTGGAATCGATCCGCCCCGGCTGCGCCGTCGGTTCGGCGGCGAGGCCGTCGAGGTCGCGGCGTGCGGGCCGGTCGAGCCTGTGGCGCTCGGAGTTCCTGCGCTCAAGTGCGAGGTCGGCTGGGCGGTGTCAGCCGAAGGTGCGACCGACGTCGAAGACGTGATGCGCCGACTGCGGTTGGACGTCGTACCGGAGTGGGAGTCGGCCGCCCGGCCCTACGTCGAAGAGGTCATGTCCGCGACCCACGGCTCCTGAGCCATAGCGGAAGCGCGAAGAACCAGGTGGTCGTCCACGCAACAACAAAGAGCCCGGACGCGACCCCGGCTCCGACGCCGTAGAGGTAGTCGCCGACGAGGAAGACGCTTGCACCGACTGCCAACACCAGCAGCAGCTGACCGCCGAGCGCGACCCGCGCGGCGTTGACCAGCAGCTCTGGCTTCTGCTGCTCGCGGAACAGGATCCGGTGCATGACCGCCGGCGCAATCAGCATCGCTGCCGACAGCGCTGCCAGAAGCAACGCCGCGAAGTAGAACCCCTGCTGGAACGCCGTTACCTTCGAGAACCCGTTGCTGAACGGCACGGTGAGCAGGAAGGCGAACAGGATCTGCGTGCCGTTCTGCGAGACCCGCAGCTCTTGCAAAAGATCGTCGAAGTTGCGGTCGAGCTCTTCGTCTGATGATTCGTTCGATCGGCGCGGCATCAGTCCGGTCTACCCGACGGCGACGTCCAGGTCACTCTCGGTCGCCTGCCGCGGTTTGGCCAGCCTTCGGCGGAGGTCCTCGCGCACCAGTCCGCCGGCTTCGGCGAGCAGGCTCGCCCGTTGCCCCCGCGTGGTGCGTAGGGCCCGCCGGAGTGCGCGCAGCAGGAGGCCGGGACTGGTGACCGCCGAAGGGCTGATCTCATGGTCGAGGACACGGAGCAGCTGTTCGGTGCGCCCCGGGCTGCCGGCGATGAGCTGCTGCACGTGAGCGCGCAGCGGCGTGGTGGGGCCGGGTGCGCCGAGGTCGTTGGCGAACCAATACATCGGCCAGGCGTCCTCGTCGCGCCAGCGCCAGTAGCCGTTGAGTGACTCCGGCAACGGAAGCCGGCCGGACAACCCGCTGACGATGGCAGCGGCGAGGCGTTCGGACTGACGGAAGGCGTCGGCGATGCCCTGGCCCGGGGTTGGGTCCTTGAAGTGGCCGGCATCGCCGACCAATGCCCATCCGGGTCCGGCCGAACGCCGGAAGAACCCGCGCCAGTTCGACATGACGCGCACCGGGCCGCAGACGCGGCCGGGCTGCACCACCTCGGCGAGTTCGGGCCATTCCACGAGGGCGGCGCGGAAGTAGCCCTCGCGGTCCGCGAGCAGCTTCGGTTTGTCTTCGTGGTCGAGGGTGACGGCGGCGAGGAACATGTCGCCGTCGGTGACACTCGCCAGGAAGGCATGCCGTCCCGGCTTGCCCAGCCACACTGTCGCTGGAGTGCCGTCGCTGGACGCCGGAACGTCCTCGAGGTAGGCCCAAGCGAATGTCCGGCCCGGCTCGGTGACGGCGTACTCGCGCGCACCGACCAGGTCGGCGACCGTCGACCGCGCGCCGTCCGCACCCACCACGACACTCGCCGCCAGATCGCCCTCGCTGGTCCGCACACCGGCGACCTGGCCATCCCGTCGAAGCAGGCCCGTCACGGCAACACCGGTGCGCACGTCGGCGCCGGCCGTCGCCGCGGCTGAAACGAGGATGCGATCGAGGGTGATCCGGCGCACGTTGAGCATCGGCGCTCCGGCCAGTGCGGTGATGTCATCCACACTGGCGCGGGCCGCGCCGAGTGCGATGCGCGCCTGGGTGATCGGCGCCGTCAACGTCTCCAACTCGGCTCGCACGCCGAGCCGGTCGAGGGCACGCACGCCAGAGGGCTGGATGCCGTGCGTGGACAGGGTGTCGCTCGGGAACTCGGCCCGGTCGAGCACACAGACTCGCAACCCAGCGCGGGCGAGGTGAACGGCGAGCGAGGCGCCGGCACAGCGGGCGCCTACGACGGCGACATCGACACGCTCGGCCATGGTGGCTCCATTTCGTAGAACATCGTTATAACCTATGTCCACGGAATGGGCGAGAGGGGTAGGGGTGGAGAGTCCGACCCGCACGCGGCCCACACGGGCCGATCTGCGCTCGGCGCTGCTGGCCACGGCGAGGGAGATGCTCGAAGAGGGCGGACCGGAGAGCTTGCAAGCACGCGCCGTTGCGGCGGCAGCCGGCACCTCGACCCAGTCGCTCTACACGCTGTTCGGGGGCGTCGGTGGACTCATCGAGACGTTGGCCGCCGACGGCTTCCTTCGGCTGGCCGAGCACATCGCGGCGACGCCGGAGACCGCCGACGCGGTGGCCGATCACTTCAGCAAGGGCTGGAGCTACTACGAGTGGGCGCTCGCCCACCCTCAGCAGTACCGATTGATGTTCGGCTTGACCGGGGGCGCGCTTCGGTCGCACACCGATCTCGAGATGACGATCGGCGGGTCCCTCGGCAACTTTCCGGAGGGCCGCACCGCGCTGCTCGTGCTCCTGGAGTCGCTTCAGCGGGTCATCGACGCACGCCGCATTCGCCCGGTCGAGGTGATGCTGGTCGCCGGCCAGTTCCTCGGGGCGACCCACGGCACGATCCTGTTGCAGATCGCCGGCGCTTTCGGTGACACGAACGACGGACTGCGGATGCTCGCGGAGGCTGGTGCCAACCTGTTCATCGGCCTCGGCGACAAGCCCAACGCCGTACGGCGCTCCCTGTCCGCTGCGGTCAACGCGCGTGCGGTGCCGGCTCCTCGCACGCGCCGGTCGGCACGCTGAGTCCGCGCGGGCGGCTAACCGACCGCTGCGTCGAGCTCGCTCTCGCTGTCGAGACGTTGCGTCGGCACGCGCCAGACGCTGGACCGGGCCCGGATCGCGTTGACGACGCGCTGCACGTCCTCGTCGTCCGCCACGCTCACCGATGCGACCGGCCGCAGGGTCCGGCCGGCCGTCGACACCGACAAGCTGTGCGGCTCGAGCACGCCCCACACCAGGGCGCGGGTCAACGGGCCTGAGGGCTGCACGTCAACGGCCCGGACGTCGGCGTAGTCGATCGTGGCGTCGTAGAACACCCCGCGCACGGTGATGCCGTCCGGGCCCACGGCCACGTGGGCGGTCAGCAACCGGTAGGCGATCCACGCGGCCAGCGTGACGCCGGCCGCGGCCAGGGCACGCGCCGCGAGCGGCGGGTGGGCGAGCGTCAGCACCCGGACCGCGACCGCGACGAGCAACGCGGGCACCACCGCGAGAACGCGCGGGACGGTGCGGTGCTCGACGACGATGCGGTCCATTGCGACATCCTCGGGGCTGCCGACGGTGCGGCGCCAGCAGATCCGGACAAATCAACCGTTCGGCTGACCCTGGTGCGTCCGACTGGGGCGGCGGAGAACTTGCCGCCGGTTAACGTCGAGGCATGCCCCGCGTCCCTCCGCTCGGCGCAGTCGACGTCGACGCGGTCGTGTTCGATCTCGGCGGGGTGCTGGTGGATTTCGGCGGTGTCGAGCCCATGCGCGAGCTGTCCGGCATCGACTCCGACGATGAGCTGTGGCGCCGGTGGTTGACCTGCGAGCACGTACGCCGCTTCGAGCGCGGGTTGTGCGACCCGGACGAGTTCGCCGCCGATCTCATCAAGGACTGGCAGCTGCCGATCTCGCCCGACGAGTTCCTCGATGCCTTTCGCGGCTGGCCGATCGGGCCGCTTGCCGGCGCGATGGAGCTCGTGCACGACGTGCGCGCAGCGACGACCACCGCCTGCCTGAGCAACACCAACCAGGCGCAGTGGGACGCGAGCATCGAACGGTGGTCGATGCACACGCTGTTCGACCGGGCCTACCTGTCGTTCGACCTCGGCATGGTCAAGCCGGACCGCGAGATCTTCGAGCACGCGCTGACGGACCTCGACCTGTCGCCACAGCGGGTGCTCTACCTCGACGACAACGCGATCAACGTCGAGGCCGCCCGCGACGTCGGCCTGCGAGCGGTTCGCGTGATCGGCGTCGAGCAGGCGCGGGCAGCCGTCGTCGCGGCCGGCGTGCTCGCTGCTTGACGCGTCGCCGCGGCTACCGGATGTAGGTGCCGGACACGGCGCGTGCGATGACGAGGCGCTGGATCTCCGACGTACCTTCGAAGATTGTGTAGATCTTCGCGTCGCGGTGCATTCGCTCGACGGGGTACTCGCGGGTGTAGCCGTTGCCGCCGAGGATCTGAATCGCCTGCTCGGTCACCCACACCGCTGTCTCACCGGCGAACAGCTTGCACTGCGAGCCCTCCGCAGCACCGAACTCCTTGCCCTGACGCGCCATCCACGCCGCGCGCCACACGAGCAGGCGCGACGCGTCAATCCGTGTCTTCATGTCGGCGAGCTTGAACGCAATGCCCTGGTTCTCGATGATCGGCCGGCCGAACTGCTCACGCGTCTTCGCATAGTCGAGCGCGACTTCATACGCCGCGCGCGCGATGCCCACGGCTTGTGCGCCGACGGTCGGTCGGGTGCGCTCGAACGTTGCCATCGACGGTTGCGAACGACCGGTGCGCATGCCTTCGCGGGCGCGGTTCAGTCGGTCGTCCAGCTTCTCCTTGCCGCCGAGCAGGTACTTGCCCGGAAGGCGCACGTCGTCCAGCACGACCTCAGCGGTGTGCGACGCGCGGATG
>JAFAQI010000140.1 GCA_019246495.1 Frankiales bacterium
TAGAGGAATCCCCCGCCGAGGGGCAGCGTCAGCAGGTTGCCGAGCGTCACCCGCGAGCCGCCTCGCCGCAACAGGGAGAGCTCAGTCGACGCCGGCGTGAACGACTCGAACCGGTTCGCCACCTGGCCCGGACCTTCGACCTGCGCGTTGCTCGGGAGCTGGAGCACCGACATCTTCCCGTAGTCCGGTGACGACGGATCGCTCTCGACGGCAACGAAAGCCGCCATGTTGGGCCGGTTGTTCTGCAGCAATGTCGTCGTCAGCTGGAACGACGGCGACGACTGGCCCGGCGTCGCGAGGGTCAGGTAGTAGGGCGGCTGTGGAACGGTCAGCGGTTCCTTCGTCGGGTCGTTCGGCACCCGCCAGTAGTCCGTCCCGGCGTAGAACGCGTGCGCGTCACCGATGTGGTACTTCGCGAGCAGCGCGCGCTGCACCTTGAACAGGTCCTCCGGGTAACGAAGGTGCGCTCGGATGTCGGTCGGGATGGCGGACTCAGGCTGCACGACACCCGGGAACGCCTTCATCCAGGTCGACAACACGGGGTCGCGCGAACCCCACTGGTAGAGATGCACCTCGCCCGTGTAGGCATCGACCGTCGCCTTGACCGAGTTGCGGATGTAGTTGACCTCGCCGGACGGTCGCGTGGTCGACGAGCGGGTCTGCGCCAGCGTGTCATTGGTCGCGGAGGACAGAGACGTCCGTGCGGCATAGGGGAACCCGTCGGTCGTCGTGTAGCCGTCGACGATCCACTCGATGTGCCCGTCCACCACTGCGGGATACGGATCACTGTCGAGGGTCAGGAACGGCGCGACCTTCGCCACGCGCTCGCGCGGGTTGCGCACATAGAGCAGCCGCGAGTCGGCGTTGATCCCGCTCGAGAACAGCAGGTTCTTGTCCTTGAACTTCAGCGCATAGAGCAGCCGCCGCCAGGTCGACCCGACGGACACGCCACCTTTGCCGGTGTAGGTGGTGTTCTGCTGCCCGGTCCCCGAGTCGTTCGGGAAGTCGAGCTCGCGTTTCGGGGCCCCCGCCGGCGCGCCGACGATCGAGTACGTCGGCGACGTCTCGCCGAAATAGATCCGCGGCTGGAAGCTCGTCCCAAGCAGGCCGGTCGGCGGCAAGTTGCTCTCGGTGAAGTCCGGCGTCCCGTCGCTCTGCACGGAATTGCCGGCCGCCGCCACGAATCCGAAGCCGTGCGTATAGACGAGATGCTGGTTGATCCACGACTGCTGCGCCGGCAGCAGCCCACCAAGGTTGAGGTCACGGACGGCGACGACCTGCTCCTGCTCGGTGCCGTTCAGCGTGTAGCGGTCGACATCGAGGGTGTTCGGGAAGTCGTAGAAGCTCTTGAACCCCTGCAGTTGCTGGAACGTCGCCGGCAGGACCGTCGGGTCGAGCAGACGGATGTTGGGCAGCGTGGCGGTGTCGGCACGCAACGTCTTCGCCGGCACGGTCGGTGTCCCCGTGTAGTCCGTCGTGTCGACCGTCGCCGCCGGGCCGCTCGCCTGCAGCCCGTAGGCGAGACGTGTCTGGGTGATGTTCCGTGAGATGTACGGCGCCTCCTTGTCCGCCTCGCTCGGCCGGACGGAGAACTGCTGGACGATCAACGGATAGAGCCCGCCGATCACGATCGCCGAGCCCACCATCAGGCCGAACGCCACGAGTGGCAGCCGCCAGTTGCGGATGCGCACGTTGGCGAAGAAGAGCCCCGCGCAGATGACCGCAACGAAGACCAGGATCGTCTTGGCCGGCAGCACGGCGTGCACGTCCGTGTAGGAGGCACCCGTGTCGACGAAGCCGCGCCGGGAGAAGTTCACGCCGTAGCGGTCCAGCCAGTAGGCGATCGCCTTCAGCAGCACGAACACGCCGAGCAGCACGGAGATGTGTGCCCGCGCCGCGGGCGTCCACTTCGGCCCGGGCGTCTGCGGCCGCAACCCGCCATAGAGGTACGCCGTCAGCAGCACCGCGATGATCGAGACGATGACCATCGCAAACATGACGCCGAGCAACCAGCGCTGGAAGGGATAGGTGAACGCGAAGTAGGACACGTCCTTGTGGAACTGCGGGTCCTTGATCCCGAAGTGCTGGGCGTTGCGCCACAGCATCCACGTCCGCCAGCGGCCGGTCGCCGATCCGCCCGCCACCGCGGCAACGACGAGCAGCGCGGCGGCGAGGATCCACCGGCGATACGGATGGATCGCGGAGCGCAGCATCTCGAGCTGCTCCTGCTCCTGCGATTGCGGCCGGAACGCCGGTCGCAGCCGATGCGCAACAAGGACGTTCGCGCCGACCATCAGCGCCATCACGATGCCGAACACGAAGAACAGCACCACCTGCGTGGTGAGCTTCCGCGTGAACACCGACGAGAAGCCGACGGAGCGGAACCACAACAGATCCGTGTAGACGCTGTCGAAGACGCTGATCAACACGATCAGCAGCACGACGGCCACGACGATCGGCAGCACCAGCCGCGCCCGGCGACTGAGCCGGGGAACGCGGATGCCGTTGCTCATGCCACCGGCCACCACCAGATGAACCTACCGGTCGGGAGCAGCCGGCACGACCACGGCGAACTCGCTTCCCTTTCCCGGCTCGGCCTCGACCTCCAGCGTTAGGCCGAAGCGCTCGGCGACCCGGCTGACGAAGCCGAGACCGAGACCGAGACCGCCGACCCGTCGCGTCTCGGACGCGTCGGCCA
>JAFAQI010000362.1 GCA_019246495.1 Frankiales bacterium
CCCTGCACCGCCTCGGCCATCGCGCCGTCGGCCGCACCCTCGACCGCCAGTGCCTGCAGCAGCAGCGGCCGGACAAGCGAGTACGCCGCAGCAGCGCGATAGAGCTCCGCGACGATCGTGATCACCGGAGTGCCGGCCGATGCGTCGCGCAACTCGGCGAGCAACCGCGACTTGCCGGCACCCGGCGGCGCGACGAGCTCGAGGTGGCGACCCGAGCCCTGCCGGGCTCGGTCGAGTGCGCGCAGCAACACCTGCATCTCGTCGCTGCGCCCGACCAGCGGAAGGTCGGCGTGCGCGGCGCGCGGAGGCAGAGCCGCGCCGACCTCGGTGACGTGCACCGGAGCGACCTTGCCCTTCACCATGAACGGCGGCACCGGCGTCACGGCGAAACGGGTCCGAGAGGCATCGACAACCGCGGGAAGCGCCCAGACGCGGTGCGCCGGCGTCTTCCCCATGACGCGAGCCGCGAGGTTCACGACGTCGCCCTTGACCGAGTAGGAGCGGCGGAACGCCGGACCGACAACGCCGGTGAAGACCCGGCCGGTGGTGACCCCCGCCCGCACGGACAGCGGACCGGGATCGTCGAACACCTGGCGGAGCGTGCAGAGCATCGCTTCGGACGCGTTGTCGACACCGCGCGGAGCGCCGGCGACGAGCATGAACTTTCCGCCGTCCGCAGCGATGTCCGTCTCGTGGAAGGACACGACGTTGCGGTGACACGACTCCTGCGTCACGTCGACGAGATGGGCCAGCCCGTCGTTGACCGCGCCGGTGCCGCGACGGCGCCGCAGCACGGCCATGCCGGAGAACTCCAGGAATGCCACGGTCACCGGCCGGTGCTCCCCCGCGCCGCCGCCCGCGCGCAGGTGGTCGAGCACGAGCTGCGGTACCAAATTCTCGACGTCGGGCGCAGCGACATCGGCGGCCGCGGTGGCCGGTCGGCCGGCGACACGATCTGCCGCCGGCACGCGGGCGAGCAGGATCCCGGGCCCCTTCACTCCACCGCGGCACTCGGGCGGCAGGGCGGCGGCCAGCTGCGGGCTGACGAGGATCTCGCCGGCCTCGGCTGTCGCTTCGAGCGTCGCCGTCGTCGTCGCCGCGTCGCCGGTGATCAGCAGTTCGCGATGCCGGCTGCCCACGAAGTGGAACGCGAAGCGGCCGGTGTGTGCGCCGATCGACATCCGCAACCGGACCCGCCCGACCGACGAGTCCAGCAACCCGATCCGCCGGATGCACGCCTGCATCGCTCCGGACGCGGCACAGGCACGAGCCTCGTGGTCGTCGCCGTCGTACATCAGGAGCAGCGCGTCACCGCCCCACTTCACGAGCCACCCGCCGAAGCCGTACGCCGCGGTCAGCAGCTCACTCAGCACGAGATCGAGGTGGTCCGACATCTCCTCGGCGCCGACCCGGCCGCGCGCCGCGAGCCGCTCGGTCAGCTTCGTGAAGCCGGAGATGTCGGCGAAGACCAGAGTGCCGCCAAGCGTGCGATGCAGCAGCTCCGGCGCCTCGCACTGCCAGGACCGACCGAGCTCGGACACGAACGGGTCGAGGGCAGCCGGTGCCGGCGGCTGGGCGACGCGATCGTTCGGCACTGCCCCGTCCTCGGCTGGGCGACCTCGGGCTGACCTCCTCAGCGTGGCAGCAATCGGAGGCTCTTGCCGCCGGTTGGCCAGCTTTGTGCCCCCAGATGTGCACGCGGGCGGATGAACGCCGCATGACCGCCGGATGAATGCCTGCCGAGAGCCCTCGCGGGCTCGTCGACGATCACCAGACTGGCGGCTCGAACGGCTCAGCCGAAGGGCCCGGGCCCGAACCAGGAAGGGCCTCGACCATGACCTCGCCCGATCCGGCTGACCTGGCCTTGACGCCGCTGTTCGCCGACCTCGACGACAACGGCCTGCGGACCGTCGCCGGCTGGCTGGACGTCGACGAAGTGGATGCCGGACGGCACCTGACCCGTGAGGGTGCGAGTGGCTACGCATTCTTCGTGCTGCATGCCGGACGCGCCGACGTTCACGTGGGCGACGAGGTGGTGACCAGCTTGGGTCCGGGCGACTTCTTCGGTGAGCTGTCCATGCTCGGCGCTGGTCGCCGGACTGCGACGGTCACGGTGACCGAGCCGGCCACGGTCTGGACGATGTTCGGCACCCGGTTCCGAGAGCTCCAGCTGCAGCATCCGGAGATCGCCGAAGCCATCGAACGCGTGGCTCTACGCCGCCAACCCTGATCACTCCACCAGCAACTGGGCGAGCTGACGGGCATTCACCTGCGCGTGGTTCCGGTGACAGTTGCCGCTAGGGCGGGGAGCGCTGTCAGCCAGGTCCTATTTCATGGCCGAACGTCAGAGCCGGTTCGAGATCCGCGGCCTCGGTGAGCCTCAGGTGCGGCTGGACGCTTGGATGCAGCAGGAAGTTGTCCATCGGTCGCGGCTCACTGATGAACAGGGCGAGCGCTGGCATCACGAGCAGCAGGCGCCAGACGCCGTCGTCGGCGGTTGATGTGAGCTCGAACAGCATGCTCCGTGGCCCGAGGCCTTGGCCGCTGACATCGCGCCAGCGTGCTTCCCCAATCGCGGGCCACGCTGCACGCCAGAGGACTCCGTGCGGCGGCGTGCACACCGCGAGTCCGTCGAGGGTGCTGCACAGAACTGCTGGGCAACTGATCAGTTCCGGGTCCGCGTTGGGCCGGGTGGTCGAGACGATTCGCCCGCCGACTCCGATTAGCACCCGTGTTCCAAGGAGGTCCGATGGCTCACCTTTGAAACCCGGCAGCCGCATGAATCGCTCGTCCAGCCGCTGCATCAGCTTCAGAAACGATTGCCGCGGCGAGCGGATGAGGCACGCTGCGAATACATCACCCATCTCGTCGAATACTTCGATCAGCACCCCGCCGCGGGTCTCCGAGATGCCAATGGCACCTAGGCGGTCGAGCGGGAGTCGACGGCCCCCCGTAACGCCCATTTGGCCGTGATAGATCGCGCAGTCGGTGACGAGCAGGATCGCGGCGTCCCGGGCCGCACCAGGTGTGGCCGCCGTGTCGAAATCGAGTGCACTTTCGTCTGCCGACGCGACGCCTGCGCGGACGAGACGGTCGAAAGCGGTCCGCATTGCGCGACGATCCAACCACCCCATGGTGGCTCCTCCCCGTGTCGATCCATCGTTCATGTACAAGTTTGCTGTCACGCGTTCCAACTAGCCAGCTGCCCGCAGTGGGGCGCTAGCTCGGCAGCACCCTCGATGTGGACGTCAGAAACTCGAGCCGCTCTCAGAACTCAGCCTCCGTCAACGGCGTCGACCGAGTCTCGGGCGGTCAGGCCGATCGCTAGGAGCAGCGTCCAATGGAGGTGTGCATGTCAGCCACCACCGTCTTGCATATTGAGGTTGTCGAGATGCCAGCCGTCTCCGCCAGTGTTGGTGACTGTGCAGTCGTACGTGCTGCGAAGAAGTGCGCCGAAGCCGTTTTGAGAGTCGACGGAAGCGCTCACGGTGATCGGGCCCTTGCCGTCACCGCTGTACGTGACCTGATTGCCGAACGGATCACGCCACTTCGCGCTACCTGGCGACTTCAGTCTCTCCTCGACGAACTGCTTGCAGACGTCGAAAGCTCCGAGGCGAGCGTCTGAAACGGACTGCCCGTTGTCGCTCGTAGGGGACCCGCTCGAGCCAGAGGCTGCGACGGTCGC
>JAFAQI010000489.1 GCA_019246495.1 Frankiales bacterium
GATGCGCAGTGCTCCGGCCTCGAGCGGCGGCGGCGGCCCGAGCTCCGGGTGCGGGTGGCTCACGAGGCGAGGAGTCCGGCGGCGACGAGCTCGGTGCGCAGCTCGGCAACCTCGTCATCGGTCGCCGGGACGAGCGGCGGCCGGACGCTGCGGTTGGCGAGCACACCCGTGAGCTCGAGCGCGGCCTTCACCGCGATCGCCCCCTGCGTGCGGGTCATGATGCCGCGTACGGCGGGAATCAGCGCGTTGTTGATCCGCCGCGCGGTTACGAGGTCATCGGCCGCGACGGCTCGCACCAACTCGGCGTACTCCGCAGCTGCGACGTGCGCGACAACGCTGACGATGCCGACCGCGCCGAGAGCGAGCAGCGGAAGGTTGAGCGCGTCCTCGCCCGAGTAGTAGGCGAGGTCGCTGCCGGCGAGCACGAGCGACGTCTCGTAGAGGTCGCCCTTCGCGTCCTTCACCGCGACGATGCGGTCGTGCTCGGCGAGCCGCAGCAACGTCTCGGTGCGGATCGGTACGCCGGACCGGCCCGGGATGTCGTAGAGCATCACCGGCAACGCCGTCGCGTCAGCAACCTTGCGGAAGTGCTCGAGCAGGCCGGCTTGCGGCGGCTTCGAGTAATAGGGCGTGACGACGAGCAGCCCGGCCGCACCGGCCTTCTCCGCGCGCTTCGCCAGCTCGACCGTGTGTGCGGTGTCGTTCGTGCCGACGCCGGCGACGACGTGGGCGCGGTCACCGACCGCCTCGACGACGACGCGCAGCAGCCGGTCCTTCTCCTCGTCGCTCGTCGTCGGCGACTCCCCCGTCGTACCGGAGATGACGAGACCGTCGTTGCCCTGGTCGACGAGATGGGTCGCGAGCGCCTGTGTGCCGGCGTCGTCCAGCGACCCGTCAGCGGTCATCGGCGTGACCATCGCTGTGAGCACGCGGCCGAACGGCGCCGGGGTTCCTGCCATGTGTCGACGGTACCGCCCGTCAGTGGCGGACCAGCGTGGCCACGCAGTAGCCGATGCCAGAGGACGAAGAGTGCAGACCGGACTCCGGGTCGCGCGCAACGAGCGTCCAGTCGGGACCGAGCTCGGGAGCGTGCGCGTCGCCGTCGACCTGGAGATGCACCCGCGTCCGTACGACGCGCTCCGCCCGCGGCAACGCCTGCGCATAGACACTGGCGCCGCCGATCACCCAGATGTCACCGTCGGCCCTGTCGAGTGCGTCGTCGAGCGACGTGCGAACTTCGGCGCCCGGCGCGTCGTACGCCGGGTCGCGCGACAGCACGATGTTGCGCCGGCCGGGCAGGGGCCGCACTGACGCGGGAAGGGACTCCCAGGTCGTGCGTCCCATGACCACGGTCGCGCCCATCGTCACCTGCTTGAACAGCTTCAGGTCCTCCGGCAGATGCCACGGCAATGTTCCGTCACAGCCGATCACGCGGTTCGCCGCTTCGGCCCAGATGAGCCCGATCACGTCCACCTCACCGCCTGCCACCCAACAATCGAATCGGCACCAGCCGCCGCGATCAGACGGCGACAGGCGCGGGCAGCGCGGGGTGATGCTCGTAGCCGACGATCGTCACGTCGTCGAAGTCGTAGTCGAACAGCGACTCGGCCTTGCGCAGCTCGAGTCGCGGGAACGGGAAGGCGTCGCGCGACAGCTGCTCGCGCACCTGCGTCTCGTGGTTGTCATAGATGTGGCAGTCGCCGCCGGTCCAGATGAACTCGCCGACGTCGAGCCCGACCTGCTGCGCGACCATGTGCGTCAGCAACCCATAGCTCGCGATGTTGAACGGCACACCGAGGAAGAGATCGGCGCTGCGCTGGTAGAGCTGGCACGACAGCCGCCCGTCGGCGACGTAGAACTGGAACATCGTGTGGCACGGCGGCAACGCCATCTGCGGGATCTCGCCGACGTTCCACGCCGACACGATGAGCCGGCGGCTGTCCGGGTTGCTGCGCAACGTGTCGAGCAGCTGGCTGATCTGGTCGATGTGCCGGCCGTCCGGCGTCGGCCAGGCCCGCCACTGCACGCCGTAGACCGGGCCGAGCTCGCCGTTGGCGTCGGCCCACTCGTCCCAGATCGTGACGCCGTGCTCCCGCAGCCACTTGACGTTGGACTCGCCGCGCAAAAACCACAAGAGCTCATAGACGATCGACTTGACGTGCACCCGCTTCGTCGTGATCAGCGGGAAGCCATCGCGGAGGTCGAAGCGCATCTGGTGACCGAACAGGCTGCGGGTGCCTGTGCCCGTCCGGTCGGCCTTCGGCGTACCGTCCTCGAGCACGAGCCGGAGCAGGTCTTCGTACGCCGTGTTCACCCCCGCAAACCTACCGGCCACTAACCGGCCATGCGGTACGCCGCACCGGAGCGGAGTCACGGCCGGATGCGGCCGGAGCGGCGTACCTCCTGGGAGACGATCTTCCAGGCCCGGCGCTGCTCCGAGCGCAGCCGGGCGTCGGTGCGGGATGCCATCCACTGCGCCTCCCGCTGAAGCTTGCGCCAGGACTCGAGCCGGCGCTGCGGGATGCGCCCGTCATCGACCGCGGCGAGCACCGCGCAGCCGGGCTCGGTGCGGTGGGCGCAGTCGGCGAACCGGCACTCCTCGACCAGCGCGTCGATCTCGGCGAACGCCTGGTCGAGCCCGTCCTCGGTCACCCAGAGACCGGCGCCGCGCAAGCCCGGAGTGTCGAGCAGGACGGCGCCGCCCGGCAGCGGGATCAGCTCGCGGTGGGTCGTCGTGTGCCGGCCCTTGCCGTCGTCGCGGATCTCGCCGGTCGCGGCGACCTCAGCTCCGGCGAGGGCGTTGGCGAGCGTCGACTTGCCGGCGCCCGACTTGCCGATCAACGCGACGGTGCGACCGGCGGTGACGTGTGGCGTCAGGCAGTCGGTGCCACCGGGGTGCACGGCGTCGACGACCACGACATCGACACCGGGCGCTGCCTCGGCGACGTCCGCAGCGATCGCGGTTGCCTCGGCGTGCAGGTCGGCTTTCGTCACGACGACGAGCGGGGTGGCGCCGCTGTCCCACGCCAGGGCGAGCAGCCGCTCGACAAGCGTCGGCTTCGGCTCGGGAAACACCGGCAGGCAAATCAGGACGAGGTCGACGTTGGCCGCGATGACCTGCGGCTCGGAGCGGCCGCTTGCCGCTGCTCGGCGGATCGTCGTACGCCGGGGCAACCGGCCGGCGATCGCCGTGTCGTGGACATCGGTCGGCGGTTGCACGGCGATCCAGTCGCCGGTGACGACATCGTCCGTGCGGTCGGTGTCGACCCGCAGCCGGCGAAGCGCCCCGACGTCGGGAGTGAGCACGTCGACAGCGCTGCGGTCGACGCGGGCGATACGTGCAGGTGTTGCGGTGTCGGCGTAGGGCGCGAAGGCGTCAGCCCAGGCGTCGTCCCAGCCGAGGAGAGCGAGCTCTCGGGACACGGTGCTGCCTTTCGGAAGTGAGGGTGGGAACGCAGGCAGGCGAGAGCACAGCCATGGCGGACCACCTCCTCCCGAACGGGCCGCGACGCGGCGGGATGAGGATGACGGTAGGGCCGGGGATGCGCGCCGTCACGCGGTTTTCGCGCCGGCGGCGATCTGCTCGAGCTGGGCGCGGTCGGGACCGGGGAGCTGGAGCGGCGGGTCGGTGGCATGCGCCGCGAGCCGGTCGGCCATGCCGTCGCGCGCCAGCACATCTTGCGGAAACGCGAGGCACAGGATGCTCTCGAGCATCCCGCGGAACGCCTCGCCGTCCGACATCGCCGTGGTCGTCAACGCTGTCATCGGCGTCGGGTCGACCGGCGGGGTCGTGCCGTTGCGCACGGCGGTCATCGTCGCGATGCGATGGCGGTCGGCGTCGCGCTGGTTGAAGAAGAACGGCGCGACCCGTTGCTGCGTCGTCTCGTCGTAGTGGTGCACGAAGGCCACCGGGTCGTCGAGCTTGGCGCGCACGGCGTCGCGGAGTGCCTGCGCGTGGACGATGCCGACGGACAGGCCGCGGCCGGCCGACGGGTTGGTGCAGGACCAGGCGTCACCGACGGCGGCGTAGCCGGTGACGCAAGGAGTGCCGTCGACGACGAAGCGGCGGTAGCGGTCGAGCAGGCCCGCCATCGGCAGCACGTCGGTGATGGGTGTGCCGTCGAGCCAGTGCGCGGCGAGCGGGCACGCACCGACGACGGCCGAGAACACTTCGGGGTGACGGAGCTCCTTCAACACTGGGTCGCCGGAGACGCCGAACACAGTGACCGACCAGGTGTTGTTGTCGCCGTCGAGCGTGAGCAGTGAGAACGAGCCGTATTCGGCAAGGGCGGGCCCGATGCGAGCCGGTCGGGCGGCACCGGTGAAGTAGCGCGTGTAGTAGGCGAAGCCGGCGTCCTGCGACTCGACGTGCGGCGGGCGCGCGTCGATGCCGGCCAGCCAGTCGAGCCCCGGCGACTTGCGTCCCATCGCGTCGACGACGAGATCCGCGTCGAGGTCTTCACCGTCGGCGGTGGTGATTCCGGTGATGTGCGGCGCACCGTCGAGTGCCGGCCGGCCGGTGCGGACCCCGGCCACCTTGACACCGCGACGCACGACCACGCCGGGGTGGTTCGCGGCCATCCGGGCGACGACCGACTCGAGGACGGG
>JAFAQI010000496.1 GCA_019246495.1 Frankiales bacterium
TTCTGGAGCAGTGAGGCTGCGACCGCGTGGCTCGTGTTGCTCGAGAGGAAGGTCTCCCAGTTGTGGGTGATCTCCGCCTTGGCTGCCGTCGGGTTGGCCGGTGCGTTGCCGCCGCCGGCCGGTGCGCTCTGGCTACCCGCGGGAGGCGTCGACGACGACGACCCGCCGATGGGCGTCGTGGGCGTCGACGAGCTGCCACCGCAACCGGCAAGTGTGACGGCGACTGTGGCGAGTGCGGGCAGGGTCATGGCGAGTCGTCTCATGCCGCCGACGTTAGAACAGGCTTCCTGCCTTGGTGGCCATTTCCCGACGCTCGGGCCACCCCGGCCGGCGACAAATCTGACGGGGCGTCACATAATGCGTGGACGCCGCCCGCCCGGGCCGGCCGCGCGTGTGAAGGGTGCCTCTGCATGACCGACTACGACTCCTTGCTCATCGGCGGCGAGCGGGCCAAGCCCGCGAGCGACCAACGCATCGAGGTCCGCTCTCCCGCCACTTTGGAGGTCATCGGGTCGGTGCCCGAGGCGATCGAGGCCGACGTCGACGCCGCCGTCGCCGCTGCCCGCCAGGCGTTCGACCGCGGGCCCTGGCCGACCACTCCGCCCGAGCAGCGGGCCGCCGTCATTGCGAAGTTCACCGAACTGTTGTCCGCTCGCATCGACGAGGTCGGCGGCATCATCACCTCGGAGATGGGCGCGCCGACGGCGACCGTGCAGATGATGATGTGGACGCCGGCACAGGCGGTGCTGGGCGTCTACTCGCAGCTCGCCACCACGTTTCCGTGGGAGGAGACCCGCACCGGCCTGTTCGGCGAGAGCCGGGTACGCCGCGAACCCGTGGGCGTTGTCGCCGCGATCATCCCGTGGAACGTCCCGCTCTTCATCGCGATCAACAAGGTCGTCCCGGCTCTGCTCGCCGGCTGCACGGTGATCCTCAAGCCGGCACCCGAGACACCGATCGACGCGCTCTGGCTCGGCGAGCTGTTCACGGAGGCGGGCCTGCCGTCCGGCGTACTGTCCGTCCTTCCTGCTGACCGCGCGGTGAGCGAGTACCTCGTCACGCACCCCGGCGTCGACAAGGTGTCGTTCACCGGGTCGACCGCCGCCGGTCGCCGGGTCGGCGCGCTCGCAACGGAACGGCTCAAGCGACTGTCGCTGGAGCTCGGCGGCAAGAGCGCGGCGATCATCCTCGATGACGTCGACGTACCGTCGATGGCGGGCATGCTCGCCTACTCCGGCCTCATGAACTCCGGCCAGGCCTGCGTCGCGCAGACCCGCATCCTCGCCCCGCGCAACCGCTACGACGAGGTCACCGAAGCACTCGCCGCCGCGGCCGCCGGCATGACGGTCGGCGACCCGCTCGACCCGTCGACGCAGCTCGGCCCGCTCGTCGCCGAACGGCAGCGCGACCGCGTCGAGAGCTACATCGAGAAGGGCAAGGCCGAAGGCGCCCGGCTCGTCACCGGTGGCGGTCGCCCGGCCGGCCTCGACAAGGGCTGGTACGTCGAACCGACGGTCTTCGCCGACGTCGACCCGAAGCACACGATCGCGCAGGAGGAGATCTTCGGCCCCGTGCTGTCGGTCATCCCCTACGACACCGTCGAGCAGGCGGTCGACATCGCGAACGACAGCGACTACGGGCTCGCGGGTTCGGTCTGGACGCAGGACATCGACCGCGGCTACGAGATCGCCAAGCAGGTCCGGACCGGCACCTACGGCATCAACTGGTATGCGTTCGACATGGGCTCGCCATTCGGCGGCTACAAGTGCTCGGGCATCGGCCGGGAGGACGGCCCCGAGGGCCTCGAGGCGTTCTGCGAGCTCAAGAGCATCCTGATGCCGCTCGGCTACTCGTCGTCATAGAACTCGCCCGAAGAAATTTCGGGGCGGCTGTCGATCTGGCGTTTCGCCGTTCGTCGTAAGAGTGTGGAGCCCGACAGGCGGGCCACGACGAAGGGGACGGTCATGCCGGAGTACGCAGTGCTCATCTATGGGGACGAGGCCGCCATCGCCAAGGGCGGCGACGAGCTGGAGAGCCAGATCATGAAGGGCCACATGGCCTTCGCCGAGTCCAACGGCGAGAAGTTGCGCGGCGGCCACGCGCTGCAGTCGGTGTCGACGGCCACCACGGTTCGCTCGGGAGCCGACGGCGCCCTGACCGTCACCGACGGTCCGTTCGCGGAGACGAAGGAAGCGCTCGGTGGCTTCTACATGGTCGAGGCGGCCGACCTCGACGAGGCGATCGCGATCGCCAAGCAGGTCCCGGCGCCGCACGGAGCCATCGAGGTCCGTCCGGTCCGGGTGTTCGACTGACGGACCCGACGCCGCCGACCGCCGCGGCGGTCGCGGCGGCAGTCGCCGAGGCGCACCGTCGCGAGTGGGGCTTCGTCCTCGCCGCGACGGTGCGCGTGACGCGTGACATCGACTCCGCGGAGGAGTGCGCGCAGGATGCCTTCGCGGTTGCGCTCAGCCGGTGGTCGACGGAAGGCGTGCCGGACCGGCCCGGTGCCTGGCTGACGACCGTGGCCCGGCGCCGGGCGCTCGACGTCGTACGGCGCGAAGCCGGGCTGCGTCGACGGCTGCCGTTGCTCGTCGACGCACCTCTTTCGGCGGCAGGCGTCGAAGCACCGCCGGAGGTCGACGACGACGTGATCGAGGACGACCGGCTCCGGCTGATCTGCACCTGCTGTCACCCGGCCCTCGCGCCTGAGGCGCAGGTCGCCTTGACCTTGCGGTTGTTGTGCGGCCTCACGACTGCCGAGGTTGCGCGGGCGTTCCTTGTCAGCGAATCGACGATGGCGGCGCGCATCACCCGCGCGAAGCAGAAGATCGCCGTCGCGGGCATTCCCTACCGGGTGCCGACGGCCGGCGAGCTGCCCGAGCGAGTCGCGGCGGTGCTCGACGTCGTGCATCTGCTGTTCACGACCGGGCACACCGCGCCGGCCGGCCAGTCGTTGTCGCGACGCGACCTCGCCGAGCGCGCGATCGATCTCGCTCGGATGCTGCACGCGTTGCTGCCCGACAATGCCGACGTCGCGGGTCTCTTCGCGTTGCTGCTGCTGACCGACGCGCGCCGCGAGACGCGCGTCGGTGCCGACGGCCGGTTGCTGTTGCTGGAGGAGCAGGACCGGCATCGTTGGGACCGCTCGTCGATCGATGAGGGTGTCGCTCTCGTCCGGGTGGCGCTGCGCCGCCGCCCGCCGGGCCGATATGCGCTGCAGGCCGCGATCGCCGCGGTGCATTGCGAGGCGCCGACGTGGACCGACACCGATTGGCGCGAGATCGTCGCGCTCTACGACATCCTCGTCGACGTCTGGCCATCGCCCGTGGTGGCGCTGAACCGCGCTGTCGCCATCGGCATGCGAGACGGCCCGGCTGCCGGCCTCGACGCGCTGCGTCCGCTCGAGGCCGAGCCGCAGCTGTCGTCGTACGCCTATCTGCCGGCTTCCCGCGCCGACTTCCTGCGCCGGCTCGGCCGGCTGGCGGAGGCGAGTTCGGCGTACGAGGAGGCGCTGGCGCGCACCGACAACGAGGTCGAGCGGGAGTTCCTGCGCGCGCGGCTGCGCTCCCTGTCGCCTTGAGCGAGACTCGGCAGCGGGGGTGTTCGGCGTGCCCGACGAAATCGACCAGCTCGCCGGTGGTGCCGGCCGCTGGTCGACCCGGCGCCGGTGGGCGGCCGCCGTGCTCGCTTTGCTGCTGGTCACAGTCGTCGTCGGCGTCCGACTCGCCGGTCACCGGCATCCGGCTGCCGCACCGGCGCTCCCGCCGCCGGTCGCGCCGTTGCCGTCCGACATCCGCCCGCCGACCTCCGTCCCAGGGTCGGTGTTCATCGAGCACCTCGCGGGCTGTACGACGACCGACCACCGGCACCGGCTGACCCTCGCCTTCGCCGTCACCAACCTCGGCAGGCGGCCGTTGCAGCTGGTCGCCGCGACGCCGCACGTCCTCGGCGGCACACTCCTCCTCGACCAGGTGCGCATCGGCGCGGGACCGTGCGCAGCGGTGGGGGACGACCGGCCTCGGCGGCTGCAGTCCGCCGGCACCGCGGTCGTGGCGATGTCATTTCGACTCGGGCTCGGCTGCCCGCATGACGCGTCGGTGCTCGCGCGGATGACGTTCCGCCGCTCCGGCCTGCTCCTGCACGCCGACTCGGCGCAGCTCGCCGACCTGAGCGCGATCAGCTTCCAGCAGTGCCCGCGTCCGGGATGACGACGGCGCGGCCGTTGAGCGAGCCTGTCCGCAGTCGCTCGTACGCCGTGACCACGTCGTCGAAAGCGAACTGCTCGACCTCGATCGTCACCCGCCCGGTCTGTGCGAGCGCGATCACCTCGCGCAGCTCGGCGAGGGGTGCGCCCTGCGGGTTGAACACGTCGCAGTCGTGCGCCGGCTGGCCGTAACGCACCTGGCCGCTGCCGAAACCCTGCCCGACGATCGCAACGGCGCCGAGCTTCGCGGCGTTGCGCAGCGCCGCGTTGATGGTCTGGTCGGTGCCGACGAAGTCGAGCACCGCGTCGGCACCGTCCCCGCCGACCGCTTCGCGCATCCGTCGCGACAATCCGTCGCCGGCGAGCAGCACCTCGTCGGCTCCCAGCGCCTGCGCCGCCTCGACCCGCTCGGGTCTGGCCTCCACCGCGACGACGCGTGCTGCGGTCTGGAGCTTCAGCCACTGCACGGCGTAGGCGCCGAGGCCACCGACCCCGATCACGACGGCGACCGCCGCGTCGACGGCTGCTGCGGCGTCGAGCTTCGGCCGCACTCGCTGCACCGCGTGGTACGACGTCGCTCCCGCGTCGGTCAGCGGCGCGGCCATCGCCGGATCGAGACCGCCGAGCGGCACGACCTCGCGCTGGTCGACGACGACGTAGCGAGTGAGCCCACCGTCGGCACCGAAGCCACGACCGCGCCAGGTGTTGACGCAGTAGTTGTCCGCGCCGCGACGGCACCACTTGCACGTCCAGCACGGCGACATGCATGCGACCGCAACCGCGTCACCATCGGCGAGACCAGCGACGTCATCACCTACGCCGTCGACGACGCCGGCGATCTCGTGGCCGAGGGTGAACGGCACGTCGTACGGAAGCAGTCCGGCCGCGGCCTCGAGGAACAGCACGTCGGAGTGGCAGAGCCCGACGCCGGACACGCGCACGCGCACCTGGCCAGGGGCCGGGTCGGGATCCGGTACGTCGGAGAACCCCGGCTGTTGCCAGTCGAGCAGGCGATAGGCGCGCACGCGCGGATCATCGCAGGCATGCGCGATGACCTACCGTCGGCACGTGTCGTCGGGACCACCGCCGCTCACCGTCCTGCGCGACGGTGATCTCGTGTTGCGCGCGTTCGAGCCGGCCGACGTTGCCGACCTGCGGTTGGCCTTCGCGGATCCCGACATCCTCCGGTGGAACGCCGGACCGCCGGACGAGGCGGGGATCACCGAGTGGCTGAAGTCCCGCAACGACTGGTCGCCCGGCGACCATGCGTCCTGGGCGGTCGCCGATCCCGCCGGCCGGCTGCTCGGGTCGGTGTCGCTGCACCACGTCGACCGCGACCAGCTCGACGGCGAGATCGGTTACTGGACCGCGCCATGGGCGCGGGGCCGTGGCGTCGCGGGCCGAGCGGTTCGCGTGGCGACCGAGTTTGCGTTCGACGGACTTGGCCTGCGCCGGACCTACCTCTTCCACGCGATCGAGAACGTCGCGTCGTGCGCCGTCGCCCGCCGCGCGGGTTTCCGCCTGGAAGGGACGCTTCGGGAGTCACACCGTTACGCCGACGGCTGCTACCACGACGAGCACCTGCACGGTCGCCTGGCGACCGACCGAATCGATCAGACGGGCGACGTCGGCAGCGAGTAGATCTGGTGACCCTGCCGCGTGTCGATCGAGATGCGGGTGAACAGGTCGCCGTACTTCTTGCTGTGCCGCACCCGGAAGAGCGTGAACGCCGCGTGC
>JAFAQI010000138.1 GCA_019246495.1 Frankiales bacterium
GGTGAGGTGACCGGACCGCTTGCTGGGGTGCCGCTCGCACTCAAGGACGTCATCGTCACCGTCGGCGTGCCGACGACTGCCGGCTCGCGAATCCTCGAGGGCTGGGTGCCGCCGTACGACGCCACGATCGTCGAACGGATGCGCGACGCGGGCATCGTCGTGCTGGGCAAGACGAACATGGACGAGTTCGCGATGGGCTCGTCGACGGAGCATTCGGCGTACGGGCCGTCGCACAACCCATGGGATCTGACCCGGACACCCGGCGGTTCGGGTGGTGGCTCCAGCGCGGCGGTCGCGTCCTTCCAGGCACCGCTCGGCATCGGCACCGACACCGGCGGCTCGATCCGGCAGCCGGCGGCGGTCACCGGAACCGTCGGCGCGAAGCCGACGTACGGCGGAGTCTCGCGCTACGGACTCATCGCGTTCTCGTCGTCGCTGGATCAGGCGGGCCCGTGCGCGCGGACCGTTCTCGACGCCGCCCTGTTGCACGCGGTCATCGCCGGACACGACCCGCGGGACTCCACGTCGATCGACGCGCCGGTGCCCGATGTCGTCTCGGCGGCCCGTTCAGCTGAGGTCGCCGGACTCCGCGTCGGCGTCGTGACGCAGTTCAAGGGCGACGGCTACCAGCCCGGTGTGCTCGCCCGCTTCGACGAAGCGGTCGCGACTCTCGAGAAGCTCGGCGCCGAGATCGTCGAAGTGTCCTGCCCGCACTTCGACTACGCGCTGCCGGCCTACTACCTCATCGCGCCGTCAGAGGCGTCGAGCAACCTCGCGCGCTACGACGCGATGCGTTATGGCCTGCGCGTCGGCGACGACGGGTCACGAGACGCCGAAGCAGTCATGGCCACCACTCGGGACGCAGGCTTCGGTGACGAGGTCAAGCGCCGGATCATCCTCGGCACCTACGCGTTGTCGGCCGGCTACTACGACGCCTACTACGGTCAGGCGCAGAAGGTCCGCACGCTGATCGCACGCGACTTCGCGGCGGCGTTCGAGCAGGTCGACGTGCTGGTCTCCCCGACGACGCCGACGACAGCGTTCGCATTGGGGGAGCGGGTCGACGACCCGATGGCGATGTATCTCGCCGACCTGTGCACCATCCCCTCCAACCTTTACGGCGGGCCGGCGTTGTCGGTGCCGTGCGGCTTGTCGCCCGATGACGGGCTGCCGGTCGGCTTCCAGGTCATGGCGCCGGTTCAGGCTGACGAGCGCATGTATCGCGTCGCCGCCGCGATCGAAGCCGCGCTCGGCACCGACCGGATTCTCGAGCAGGCGCCGGCACTCTGACCGCCTAGTCTCGGCGCGTGCACGTGGAGTTCACCGCCGACGTGTGGTTCTGGAAGGGCCCGGCGCCGTGGTACTTCGTCACGGTGCCGGAGAGCGGCGCGGTCGAGATCGAGGCAACCGCCGCGATGGTGAGCTACGGCTGGGGAATGATCCCGGTCGAGGTCCGACTGGGCGACACGACGTGGACGACGTCGCTGTTCCCGAAGGACGGCAGCTACGTCGTACCGATCAAGGCTTCCGTCCGGCGCGCTGAGGAGATCGACGAAGGCGACACGGTGACACTCCGCCTGACGATCGGCGTCTGAACGCGTTCACATTCCGCCGGCGTTTGCCAGGCGATCAGCCGGCGGGCTGCCCGCCCGCGCCGTGGTCGGAAGAGTGCTGCGTCGGCGGGATGATCGGTCGCGGCGCCGCTGCGGCCGGAGCGGACTTCTTGTCCTTCTTCGGCTTCTTGACCTCGCGCCGTCCTTTGTCCTTGCTGCCCATGCGGTCAACGTACCCCGCCGGCGTCGCGCCGGCTGAGCAATCGCTCGAGTGCGAGCTCGGAGAAATCGTGCGGCTGCCCGTCGTCCGGCAGCATCCCGCGCTCGGCGGCGGACAGGTGGGCCATCGTCGTCACGAGCGCCATGTGCGTGAACGCCTGTGGCGTGTTGCCGAGATGCGCGCCGGTGCGCGGGTCGACCTCTTCGGCGTAGAGGCCCACGTCGTTGGCCAGGCCGAGCAGCCGGTCGAGTAGCCGTCGCGCCTCGTCGAGGCGACGGGCATGCGTGAGGACATCGACGAGCCAGAAGCTGCACAGCAGGAACGCGCCCTCACCGCCGTCGAGCCCGTCGTCCGCGACATAGCGATGGATCAGGCCGTTGTCGTCGGAGAGCTGATCCAGGACGACCTCGACCGTGGTGCTCACCAGCGGGTCGTCAACGGCAATGAAGCCGACGGCCGGCACCAGCAGCGCGGCCGCGTCCACGATGTCGGTGCCCAGCGCTTGAGAGAACCAGCCGCGCTTGCGCGCATCGCCGAGCAGGCGGTCGGCGATCTCATCTCGGCAGTCCGCCCACCGTGGCGGGGCCTCGACGTCGCGCCGCTCGGCGATCTGCACGGCGCGCTTCAGCGCCAGCCAGCAGTTCACCTTCGAATGCACGAAGTGCCGCGGCTCGTCGCGGATCTCCCAGATGCCCTGGTCCGGCTCGGCCCACCGGTCGCAGCAGATGTCGGCGAGTCCGGACAGGTAGGTCCAGTTGTCATCGGTGATGTCGCCGCCGGCCTTGCCGAACAGGTACGCCGACTCGAGCAGCTGGCCGTAAGAGTCGAGCTGGAGCTGCTTCACCGCGCCGTTGCCGACCCGCACCGGTCTGCTGTCCCGGTGCCCGCCGAGATGCTCGAGCAGGATCTCGGGCAGATGCCGTTCGCCCTCGACGCCGTACATGATCTGGAGGTCCTGCGGCCGGCCGGCACCGGTGCGTTCGAGCCACTCCTTGAACGCCGCCGCCTCCGCGTGCAGGCCGAGGACGAACAGCGAGGCGAGGGTGAGCGTCGCATCGCGGATCCAGGTGTAGCGGTAGTCCCAGTTGCGTTCGCCGCCGATCTCCTCGGGCAAACTCGTCGTCGCCGCGGCGAGCAGCGCCCCCGTCGGTGCATACGTGAGCGCCTTCAGCGCGAGTGCCGACCGCCGGACCAGCCCGCCGTGCACGCCGTCGTAGTCGCACTCTCCGATCCACCCGCGCCAGAACTCGACGGTCCGGTCAAGTAGGTCCTGCCAGTGCTCCGGCTCGGGGTCCGGCTCGTCAAGCGGCGCCAGGTGCGCCGGCGTCCACGTGGCCACGACCCAGGCCACGTCGCCCTCGCTGAGATCCCACGCCGCCGCCAGGACATCGCCGCGTCGAAGCGTGTGCGCGTCACGCCGCTCGAGCGGATGCGTCGCCCGCACCCGGATCGCCGAGCCGCCACCGACGAAGTCGGCGACGTAGGGCGTCGGCGTGCGCAACCGCGGCACGACGAGGGCGTATTCGAAGCGCGGCGTCACGCGGATCTGCGCGGTGACCCGCCCTGAGGTGCACGTCAACCGCCGCAGCACGCCGCGCAGTGGCGTCATCTCGCCCTCGTCACCGAGCCACACCGGCATGCAGTCGAGGACCTCGAGCTCTCCCTCGCCAGTGCGCCATCGCGTGGCCAGCACGTTGGTGTCCTCGAGATAGGAGCGCTCGACGTCGGCGCCGTCGACGCGGACCGCGAAGTTGCCCCCATGCTGGTCGTCGAGCAGGTGGGTGAAGACCGACGGCGAGTCCGGCCGCGGGAAGCACAGCCAGTCGATGCTGCCGTTGCGGCCGATGAGCGCGTTGGTGTGGCAGTCGCCGACGATGGCGTAGTCCGCGATCTGCTGCGGCTGTTTCCCGTCGCCTGCCATCGCGGCGAAGGCTAACGTGATCGGGTGACCGCCCCCGCTGCCCCGGTCGATGGCCTGGTGCCCTACGACGAGGTGCTCGCCCGCTACGACCCGGTGCTCGGGCTCGAGACGCACGTCGAGCTCGGCACCAGGACCAAGCTCTTCTGCGGCTGCTCCACCGTGTTCGGTGCCGAGCCCAACACGCAGGTCTGCCCGGTGTGCCTGGGCCTGCCCGGCAGCCTTCCGGTCACCAACGAGGCGGCCATCGACTTCACGATTCGTATCGGCCTGGCATTGCACTGCTCGATCGCCGAGTGGTGCCGCTTCGCACGGAAGAACTACTTCTATCCGGACATGCCGAAGAACTACCAGGTCTCGCAGTACGACGAACCGCTCTGCGTCGAGGGCTACCTCGACGTCGTCGGTCCGGACGGCTCGACGCACCGCGTCGAGATCGAGCGCGTGCACCTCGAGGAGGACACCGGCAAGACGCTGCACGTGGGCGGCGCGACCGGGCGGATCCACGGCGCGACGCACTCGCTGGTCGACTACAACCGCGCCGGCATTCCACTGGTCGAGATCGTCACGAAGCCGGTCAC
>JAFAQI010000214.1 GCA_019246495.1 Frankiales bacterium
CGGTGTAGTAGGTCTCGATGTCGTCGCGGTCGCGGGGCGTGCCATAAGCCATCGCAAGGACACCGACGGTCATCCCGCGTCCTGCACCTGTGTCGCGGACTCTTCGTGCACGAGCTCGACGATGCGCGCGAGCACGTCCGGATCAGAGTCGGGAAGCACGCCGTGCCCGAGGTTGAACACATGCCCGCGCGCGGTCGTGCCACGACGCAGCACGTCACGGGTGCGCTCCAGCACCGCGGGCCAGGGCGCGAACACGACCGCGGGGTCGAGGTTGCCCTGCACGGCCACGCTGTCGGGCAGCCGGCGGACCGCCTCGTCCAGCGGCAGCCGCCAGTCGACACCGACGACATCAGCGCCGGCGTCCGCCATCAAGCCCAGCAGCTCGCCGGTGTTGACGCCGAAGTGGATGCGCGGCACGTCGGCGAAGTGCCGGATGCCCTCGAGCACCGTGCGGCTGTGCGGCAGCACATAGCGGGCGTAGTCGGCCGCGGACAACGCACCCGCCCACGAGTCGAACAGCTGCACCGCGCTGGCGCCGGCCTGCACCTGCACGCGCAGGAACGCGAGCGCGATCTGCGCGAGCCGCTCGGCGAGTGCGTGCCAGGTCGGTTCGTCGCCGTACATCAGCGCCTTGGTGCGGGCGTGCTCGCGACTCGGTCCGCTTTCGACGAGGTACGACGCCAGCGTGAATGGCGCTCCGGCGAATCCGATGAGCGGCGTTCCGCGCAGCTCGGTGACGAGCGAACGCACCGCGTCGGCGACAGGCTGCACGTCATCCGGCTCGAGGTCGGGCAGCCGCGCGACATCGGCCGCGCGCCGGATCGGTTGGGCGACCACCGGCCCGACACCCGGTTTGATGTCGAGGTCGACCCCGGCCGCCTTCAGCGGCAGCACGATGTCGCTGAACAGGATGGCCGCGTCGACGCCGTATCGGCGTACGGGCTGCAATGTGATCTCGGTGACCAGGTCCGCCCGCAGACACGACTCGAGCATCCCGACGCCTTCGCGGAGCGCGCGGTACTCCGGAAGCGACCGCCCGGCCTGCCGCATGAACCACACCGGCGTCCACGGCGTCCGCTGCCCGCGGCAGGCGCGCACGAAGACGCTCTCGGCGGGGTCGGACACGCCGCCGATGGTGTCATGTCCGGCGTGCCGACCGGATTTTGTCGGCGGGCCGTGGCACCGTCATGGGCGTGGAGATGATGCTTTGCCCGATCTGCCACAAGGAGTGCGTGGTCGAGCAGCCGCCGTGTGCCGACGAGCACGATGTGTGCCCGGAGTGGCTGTGCGTGGAGTGCGGAGCCGCGCTGTTCGCCGGATGGCTCGGCTCCGGCAGCTCGTCAGCCGAGCCCGCCGCCTGACGCGAGCAGCACCACACCCGCCAGCGCTGCAACTACGCCCACGGTCTGCACCCGGCGCAGCCGTTCGTCGTGAACGGCGCGGGCCAGCACGACCGTGACGGCCGGATAGAGCGACGAGAGCACGGCGACGACGGAGAGCAGCCCGCGCGTCGAGGCGACGGCCATCGCGGCGTTCGCTCCGACATCACCCGCTCCGACAGCTGCGAGCACCGGCAGGTCGGAACGGCTGAATCGCAGGTCCACCCGCCCTACCACGGCAAGCAGGCAGAGCAGTCCGACGCTCACCACGCGCATCACCAGCAGCGTCATCGTCGTGCTGACGCGTGCGCCGTGCGAGATGCACGTCAACACGGTGCCGAAGCCGACCGCCGCCACCGCCGCGAGCAGCAACGGCCGCCGATCTGCATCCTCGCGGCGGTGCTCCGGGCCGCTGGCCAGGACGACGCCGGCGATCGCAAGCACCACACCGACTCCCTGCGCGACCGTCGGGCGATCGCCCTGGACGAGCCCGACCGTGACCGGTACGGCGACGCCGAGCGCCGCGATCGGAGCGACGACGCCCATCGTCCCGGCGGCGAGCGCGGCGTAGAACGCAGTCAACGCGACGAGGCCGACGACCGCCGCGGCCGCCGCCCAGCCGAGGTATCCGATCGGTGCGGCAAAGGCGCCGGTCGCTGCCGCCACGACGAGCAGCACGGCGAGAGCCATTGCCTGCGACACGGCGACCACCGCGGTCGCCGCCAGCCGCCGCGCGGTCGTTCCGCCGAGGAAGTCGGACGTCCCCCACAGCACGCTGGCGAGCAACGCGAGCGCGGTGGCCATGGCGGCAGGCTGTCAGATGCGTGTCGTGCCAGCCGACTCCGGCGAAGCGACCTACCCTCGATCCGTGTCGGTGCAGCTGTCAGCGCCGGCCGACCTTCCAGCCGGCTTTCGCCGCGCGGTGGCCGGCCTGAGCGAGGTTGCGCTCCGGCCCGAGGTGGTCGTCGCGGAGCTTCCCGCCCCGCAGCGCCTCGCTCCCCACGCGATCGCCATGCACGCGAGCGTCCTGCGTGCTGACGATGAGCTCGCCGACGGTCGGCTCGTCGTGCTCCACGACCCCGCGGGGCAGGACGTCTGGGAAGGTACGACGCGATGCGTCGCCTATGTGCAGGCGGCGCTCGACGTCGAGATGGCGAACGACCCGCTGCTGCCCGGCGTCGGCTGGGCGTGGCTGGTCGAGGCACTCGACGCCGCCGGCGCACAGCACTGCGCATCGGGCGGCACGGTCACCCGCACCACGTCGGAGCGGTTCGGCGCGCTGGCCGATCAGCCGATCGCCGCAGCGATCGAGATCCGCGCGTCCTGGTCGCCGATCGGTGATGACCTGCGGCCGCATCTCGTCGCGTTCGGCGAGCTGCTCTGCGCTGCCGCTGGGCTGCCTCCGATGCCGCCCGGCGTCGTACCTATCCCGTCACGCCGTCGCCGCTGACACCGGCGCCGAGCGCGGCGCCGGCAGCAGGCCGCTCGCAGCAGCGGCAGCCCGCGGCAGGCGAAGGGTCAGCACCGTGCCCCGGCCGTCTGCCGCCTGGACGTCGAGTGATCCGCCGACCAGGCGCGCTCGCTCGCGCAGCAGCCCGAGACCGACGTGCCGGCCCTGCTCGGGCCGCACCGCGTCGGGGTCGAAGCCGGGGCCCTCGTCGGTGACGGTCGCGACAACCCAGTCGTCGTCGACGCGCAGCTCCGCGCGGGCGCAGTCGACGTCGGCGTGCTTGACGACGTTGATGAGCCCTTCCTGGAAGAACCGGTAGACCGTCACCGCCGTCACAAGAGGCAAGGGGTGCGGCTCGCGCGGCCAGCCGACCTCCACCCGCAACGCGTAACGGTTCTCCAGGTCGTCGCGCAGCCCGGCGACCGCCCGGGCGAGGTCGCCTTCCCGGAGCGCCGGCGGACGCGTGCGGGCCATGACGGCGCGCACCTGCTCCTCCGCCTCCGCGATCAGCTCGGCCACCTGATCGGCGTCGTCACCACGGTCGCCAAGCAGGCTGCGCGCGGTCATGAGCGACTGCGCAACCGTGTCGTGCAGCTCCGCGGCCAGCTGGCCGCGGGCGCCTTCCTCGGCCTCGACGAGACCCGCGAGCAGCTCGAACATGCCGGCGCTGGCTGTCTCCGCAGATCGGCGATGCCGTTCGGCAACCTCGTCGGCCATCCGCACCCGCAGGTGCAGTGCATCGAGCGTCCGCGCGAGCTGCACGAGCTCGCTGCCGGACCACTCAGGTACGTCGGTGGACTCTTCGCGCGTCACGGGCGCAGAAGGGTCGTGCAGCCGGCGCAACGCGTCGGCACGCAGCAGCCGGAGCGTCCGGGCGAACCGGGCTGCCAGCCAGGTTGCCGCTCCGGCGATGACGACGGCCGCCGGACCACCGGCCGCGATCACCTCCCAGACCGGGATCGTCAGCCGGCCATCCGCGTGCAGCAGGACGGCGGCGACGGCGACAGTGCTCACGCATGCGCCGAGCACCGCTGCGCCGACGAGGGCAGGCAGCGGTGCCAGTCGTTCGCGGGAGCGCGTCATTGCAGCGCCGGTGGTCCTTCGAGCACGCCGGTGGTCGTCCAGTCGGTGACCGCCCGCGGCGTCGGAGCGAGGTCGATCGGCGCACCGGCCGCGTCGAGCTGGGCGATCTCCGGGTCGGCGGCGAGAGCGATGGCGCCGAGCAGCGACGCCACAGCACGCTCGACGGCGTAGAGCTCGTCAACGATCTCGCCGACCGACGCGGGGCCTTCGATCTCGGCAAGCCGGGCCAGGCGGTGCGCGGACTCGCGCAGCACGATGAGCGCGGGCGCGGTGTGCGCACCGAGGTCACCAAGCGCCCGGGTCGTCCCCTCGGCGGCTTCGGCGTGGGCCAGTGCCGCGTCCCGCGACTTGGCCAGCTCGGCGACCGACAGCCAGGACTCGGCCTGCTGCACCAGCACCTCGGCGAGCATCGTCTCGCGCCGGCCGAAGCCGGGGCTGCCCGCGGGCCGGCGTGCGACGAGGACCGCCAGAGGTGCGTCGCCGCCACCGAGGACCGCGGAGCAGAACGGTCGGCCGTCGTCGTGTCCGGTGCAGATCGTGCCGGCGCCGAGTGCCCGGATCAGCCAGCCGCTGTCGAGCACGCCCGGGTCGAGCCGGCGGCGGCTCACTCCGGTCTCGTCCCCGACGTAGTGGGCGGCCCCGTCGGCCGTCATCAGGACCATCTCGACGTCGGCCCCGCCGAACAGCCGCGCCGCCGCCGTCAGCACGACCTGCGCCGAGACGTCGACCGACCGACCGCTCGCCCGTTCCTGAAGCCGCGCGAGCTCGGCGAACAGCCGGGCCTCGGCCGCGCGTGCGGTCTGCTCGTCGTAGGACAACCACAACAGAAGGAGAGGTACGACGAGGCCGAGCAGGCCGAGTGGTGCCTTCTCGGCAAGCCATGCCGCGAGGAGGCCGATGCTCGAGGTGCCCGCCGAGTGCACCGCGGCGAGCGGCGCGCTGGCCCAGAGCAACGACCAGAGCCGCTGCTCCGACATGAGGGACATCGCCCACGCGACGAGCAGGTTGTTGACGAGCCAGAACACGCCCATGCCGCCGATGGCGCCGAGGATGCCGCCGCCCACGACATGCGCGAAGCCGGCGCCGAGCGCGGCACCGGCGGCGAACTGACCGACGTTGAACTCGACCTTCAAGCGTTCCTGGTGCCGCACGAGCTGCGCGACCAGCACGCCGACGACGACGGCGACAGCCACCCAGGCACCTGCGTCATAGACGAGTGCGGCTGCGATGGCGCCCTCGGTCAGGCTGAACGTCCACCGCTGCCGGCCGAACGACAGGTGCACGACCGCGACCTCGGCGCAGGCGACGGCAACGGCGAGTGCGATCGGCGCCCACCACGTGACACGGCCCCAGCCGGTCGTCGCGGCACAGCCGACACCGGCCGCGAAGGCGATCGCGGCGAGGGTGCGGATGCGGCCGGTCGCGTTCATCCGTCGTCACCCCACGCGTAGTCCGACCACGAGGACGCGGACCACGACGAGGCACTCCAGGACGAGGCCGACCACGAGGAGGCGGACCACGACGACGCGCTCCAGGAGGACGCGCTCCACGACGACGCCGACCACGAGGATGCAGACCAGGACGACGCACTCCACGACGAGGCATCCCAGGCCGGCCCGGACCACGACGACGCCAGCAGATCGATCCAGTCGCCACCACGCCAGGCGTTGGCCCGCCAGGCGCGGGAGTCGAACGACGACTCACCGGTGTCGAGCGTCCAGCCGTGGTCGCCCTCGTCGCGCTGGCGGCCGTGCGACTTGTTGTTGTGGTCGCCCCGGTCGCCATTGCCCGACGGCAGCTGCACCAGCCCGTCGCCGATGGCGCCGGTGCCGCGGCCGCCGACGGCAGCGGTGCGGATCGCGACCTTCGCGTCGAGCGGCGAGCCGTGCGGGTGCCTGCTGAACCACGCGGCGGCGACGCCACTCGTCACAGCCGTCGCCTCGCTGGTCCCGGATCCGCGGAACAACCCGTTGGACTGCCAGCCCGTCGGGTTGTCGCGGGCGATGACGGAGTCGGCGGGCAGCAGGCTCAGCACGTGGACACCGGAAGCGACGACGTCGGGCTTCGAGACGCCCGCGACCACTCCGCTGCCGGAGAAGTCCGCCACCGTCGGCTTGCGCGCGGTCAGGTCCGCGGCGCCGACCGTGAGCGACTGCACGTCGTCACCCGGGTCGCCGACACGGCCCGGCGTGTTGCCGACCGCCGCGACGACGAGGACACCGGCGGCCCGCACGTGCTCGACGGCGGCGGTGAGCGGGTCTGCGCCGTACGACGGGGCCGTCGGCGGGTCGACCGCGAG
>JAFAQI010000162.1 GCA_019246495.1 Frankiales bacterium
CACGCTGCGCCGGGCGCGCTGCGCATCACCGGCACGGGCGCCGGCTCGGGGGCACGGTCGCCGGCGTTTGCCGTGACGCCCGGCGATCGCTACGTCGGATCGGCCTGGGTGCGCGCCGCGAGCGGTGGCCACCGGGTCGCGGCCGGACTCGTGTTCTTCGACAGCACCGGCGCGGCGATCGCATCGGCGGCCCAGCGCGGCGAGCCGGTGACCGACAACACCGCGGGCTGGGTCGCCACCTGGCCGGTCGCCGCCGTCGCACCGCCACAGGCCAGCTCGGCTGCGATGACCGTCGTCAGTGCCGACTCGACATCCGGCGTCGACGAGGTCGACGACGTGACGATGACGGAGGCGAGCGCCGGCCCGGCCGCGCTCGTCCCGCCGCTCACCACCAGTGGCACGACGGTCCTCGACGGTCTCGGCCGGGCGGTGCATCTGCACGGCGTACAGCTCGGTGGCATGGCCGACCGGCAGTGGACCCCCGGCACCGTCTCGACGGAGGAGATCGGCGTCGTGCACTCGTGGGGTGCCAACTTCGTGCGGCTGCCGTTGCTCGAGAACGCGGTTGTGCCGGGCGACTGCCTCTACGACGCCGGCTACCTCGCCGAGGTCGACCGCATCGTGCACGACGTCACGAGCCTCGGCATGCTCGTCAGCGTCGACCTGCACCTGTCCGCGGTGACGCCGTGCGGCAGCTATGGCAAGCAGGACCTGCCGGACTCCAAGGGCGTGCGGTTCTGGCAGATCGTGGCAGCGCGCTACCGGTCCAACCCGCTCGTTGCGTTCGACCTGTTCAACGAGCCGCACAACGTCACCGACGTGCTGTGGCGCGACGGCGGTGTGGTCACGTCCGGCGGGATGCGCTACGCCGGTATCGGGATGCAGCGTCTCTACGACACCGTGCGCGCGACCGGTGCGACCAACCTCGTGTTCGTCAGCGGCACTCGCTGGGCGACGACCGCGCCGACGACGTCATTGTCCGGCACCACGAACACGGTCTGGGGCGTGCACGCCTACACCTGCCCGACGAAGACCGCCGCCCAGGGCGGCAAGTGCACGCCCGGACCGGCCGGCCCGACGGATCCGACGGGAATCCTGAGCCGGTGGGTCGGCGTGCACGACGCACCGGTGATGGTCACGGAGTTCGGCTATCCGGACCCTTCGCTGGAGGACTACATCGCGCACACCGACGCGTTCGCACGGTCACACGGCTGGGTCGGCTGGAACGCGTTCGTCATGGACGGCGGCAAGACGAGTGCGTTCCGGCTCGTGCGCGACACCAGCCCGACGTGGAACCCCGAAGCCAGCGGCATGGCGGTGCTGGCGGGGATGCTCGACGACTGACCTACGGCGTGGGGTCGGCCGGGCCCGGGTCAGAGTTCGCGATGTCGCTGCGCCCGGCCAGTCGCTCGCGCGGTGGCGCCGTGACCGGCCGGCCGTCGATTGCGATCTCGGCCTCGAGGTTCACGAACCCACCGGCGAGCACGCCGACGCTGCTCACGTAGAACGACTCGGGTGTGGTCGAGCCGAGCATGACGTCGCCGTCGCTCTCATACGCCGCGACGGTGACCGTGTAGCCGCCGGCGAGCAGCCGGACGTTGAGCGTGATCTCGGCGTTCAGCGGCCGACCAGGGCCGTGAGTGCCGCGGTAGGCGCCCTTGTCGGTGAACGTCGTGTAAGCCGGGGAGCCGAGCCCCACGGGCGCGACCATCAAGCCGAGGATGGGGTCGGTGACCTCGCGCTCGAACATCACGTCCATGCGAATGACCAGCTGGTCACCGGTGGCGAACGTGCGCTGCCGCACACCAGTCGTGTCGACGAGGTCGAGCACGACCTCGGCGCCGCCGAGATAGGTGGGGGCGTTGCCCTCCTGAAGCATCAGGTCGTCGCGACCGCCGCGGTCCCGGGTCTCCTGCTGCATCACCTCGTGCATCCGGCCGATCGCCTGCTCGGTCGGGCCGTCGTACACGAGCTTGCCGTGCGACAGCAGCACGGCTCGCGGAGCAATCCGGTCGAGGGTGTGCAGGTTGTGCGTGACGATGACGATCGTCGTTCCGCTCGCCTGGATCTCGCGCATGCGCGCCATGCACTTCAGCTGGAACGCGAGGTCCCCGACGGCCAGGATCTCGTCCAGGACGAAGACCTCGGGCGTGGTGTGGATCGCGACGGCGAACGCGAGGCGCAGGAACATGCCGGAGGAGTAGAACTTCACCGGGGTGTCGATGAACTGCTCGATCTCGCTGAAGTCGACGATCGCGTCGAAGTTCGCGCGGATCTCCGCGGGCGTCATGCCGAGCAGCCGGCCGTTGACCTCGACGTTCTCGCGGCCCGTCAGCTCGTTGTTGAACCCGACGCCGATGCCGATCAAAGGCGCGACCCGGCCGACGACGCGCACCCGCCCGGTGGTCGGTGCCGACACCCCGGACAGCAGCCGCAAGAGCGTGGTCTTGCCGGAGCCGTTGCGACCGATGATGCCGATCGTCTCGCCCTGCTCGATCTCCAGGTCGATGTCACTGAGCGCCCACAGCGGGTTGCGGGAGCGCCGGCGGCCGAGGGCGAGCAGCTTCTTGTAGAACAGGTCGCTCGACTGGTGCGTCTGCGTGTAGCGCTTGCCGACACCGTGCAGCTCGACGGAGTTCGCCATCAGAGCCGGTCCACCGAGACTCGCTCGAAGCGCGAGTAGAGTACCAGCGTTGCCAGCAGGAACAGGACCGTCCAGCCGCCGGTCCACAGCAGCGACCGGCCGAGGTAGTCGGCGTGCCCGGTCAGCGCATAGCGCGCGAACTGTACGACGCCGGTCGCCGGGTTGGCGATGACGTAGTCGCGCAGCGACGCGGGCAATGCGCGGCGTCCGCCGTTGGCCGACAGGCCGTAGATGATCGGTGCGGCGTAGAAGAGGATCAGCGTCAGTGCCTGGATGACGTAGCGGACGTCACGCGAGTAGACGTGCGCCATCGACATCACGGCGCCGATCGAGACCACGAGGATCCAGGCGAGCACGACGACCGCGGGCAGCAGCAACAACGTCAGGTGCAGCCCGGCTCCGGTCACCAACGCGATGACCTCGGCGATCAGCAACGAGATGACGAGTCCGGGGACGTTGGCCGACGCGGGGATCGCCGGCAGCAGCAGCCGCGGAAAATAGATGCGTCCGGCGATCGCTCCGCTGTCGACGATGGACGTGCTCGCGGACGTGACGGTCTGGGACAGGAACGACCACGCCGACATCCCGACGATGACGTAGGGGACGTACGCCTTCGCACGACCACCGCCGACGAGGTGGCTGAAGACGATCGCGATGACGACGCCCTGGAGCAGTGGCAGGCTGACACTCCACATCAGCCCGAGCGACGCGCTGCGATAGCGCGACCGGTAGTCGTGCCGCGCCATCATCACGAGCAGGTCGCGGTGCCGGAAGACATCCCGGAGCAGGACGTGGACCGGAGTCCGCTGACCGGTGAGCTCGAAGACCTCGCGCTCGGCAGCCGTTCTGGAGGTCATCGGGCTCCAGAGCCTCGACCGACCACGACGATGCGTTCCACGAGCCCCTCGCTGTCGAGGAACACCTGGTGCAGGAACTGCCGGGCACCGCCGTCGGACCAGCGCATCGTCGCAGCGACTTCGTCGGCTTCGAGCACCAGCAGGCGACAGCCGGTCAGCTGCGTGACGAGGTGGTCGGCCACGGTGTCGCGGCCCTCGACGCGGTCGTCGCCGTCGAGCAGCGCGACCTTGGCGCCGAGGTTCTGGGCGGCGTCCGCCGTGTTGCCGGCGCTGATCGCCTCGGCAAGCCCGCGCGCCCGGCGGCGGATCACTCCGCGGCGCTGCACATCGGTCGGCCGGCGGGTCACTCGCCGCGCGTTGCGCCTAGCCCGGCCGACCGCCTTGCGGGCGAGGTCGCGTCCTTCGACCGCCGTACGCCGCACCGAACGTTGCGCGAGCACCCGGTCGCGGTGCTCCGCCGTCACGTAGCCGAGGTCGACCAGCAGGTCGCCGGCCGCGACGAGGATGTCGCGTTCGATGTCACCGCTGATGCGCTCCCACTTGCGGGCGCGCACGTCGGGCATCGACGGGCGAAGGTTCACCGGCGTCTTGCCGAAGTCCGCGACGCTCGTCAGGTAGTTGTCGTCGTACGGAAGGCCGATCGCATCGAGCGCGCGCGCCAGCTCGCGGGGCGTGTCGGCCAGCAGGTCCTCGTAGCGCAGCTCGACGTAGTTGAGGCCGGACAGGTGCTCGCGGCAGTCGAGCACCGCCTCACGCCACCGCGCCGCGTTGGCGAGGTGGTCGCGATAGGTGGAGCTCCACGACCAGAGGTTGTGCGCACTCGCCGCCGAGTCGCGGCCGTCACGGATGATCTGGATGTAGGTGGCGTCGGGATAGACCTCGGCCGCCTGTGCGGCGTAAGGGATGTGGTTCGGCGTCTTGTCGAGGACGTGCGTCGCCTCCGGGCGGATCGTCTCGCGCAGCCGGCCGAAGACGCCGTCGACGAGCTCGCGCATCAACGTCACGAGCTCAGGTCGGGTCAGCCAGCCGGAGAGGTTGAAGTAGGGGTCCTCGCTCGCGTGGTTGTCGAGCAGCGGCCCGATGCCTTCACAGAAGATGTGCGACTCGCCCGCGGTCGCGACCTGCGGATGCAGCATCAACAGCTGGTGCAACCACGTTGTGCCGCTGCGTGGTGCGCCGAGGACGAAGACCACGCGCCCGTGCAACGGGCTCGCGGTCGGGTTGAATGCCGGGCCGGCCGTGGGGTCGTTGCCGCGAGCCTTCGCCCGGATGTAGACCTCATATGCGGACTGCAGCACCGGCTCGACGGGCATGTGGCCGGACTGTACTCCAGCGGATTTCGGCGCCGGCTCGTTGTTGGTCACGTCGACTCCTTGGCCGCATCGGCTCGTTGCTGCTCGAGCCAGGCGACCACCTCGCCGGCCAGCAGCTCGCCGACGCGACGATGCGTGTCCGGCGAGTAGTGCATCCCGTCCGGCAGCATTTCGACGCCACCACCGCGGGTCAGCTCCGACACCTTGACGAGCCGGACGTCGGGAGCGTCGAACGACGCGACGACGCGCGCGATGCGTTCCTGATAGATCGCGTGCCGCGGCTCGAGGTTCGGCAGGAAGTGCGCGAGCGTGCCGCTCGGTTCGTCGATGTCGAGCACGAGGATGAGCGGCTTCCCTTCGCTGCGGACGGTGCGGATCAGCCGGCGCAGGTGCCCGGCGAAACGACGAGGTGTGGTCTGCCAGGTGTGCACGCCGACGAGAGGCGCAACGCGGCGGCGGTAGCCGCGCACCTGCTTCCACGCCGGCCGCGCGATGTGGCGGCGGTAGCGGGTGGCGAACCGGCCGACAGCCCGGTGCTGCACCATCAGATGCCGGATGAGCCAGATCGGCACGAGCCACGGCTGGTACTCGTTCAGGCCGAACTGCACGATCAACACGTCGGGGACGTGCGACCGCACCCGCGTCTCGTAGTCGCGCAGCGCACGGTGCAGGAAGTCGAACCACTTGCCTTCGAGATGCGGCGTCACCGGCACCCCGCGCTCGGCGAGGCAGTCGGCGAGCACCTCGAGATAGTTGCCCTGGCCGCGGTCGGCGGCGGCCGGCATCTGCATGAACGTCACGCTGTTGCCGAACGCGACGACCGACAGCGGTCGGCGTCCCGCCGGCCAGGGCAGCTGCGGCCGCACCCCGCGCTGGGTGTTCACAGCAGCACCGCCCGGTGCCGGATCGATCCGGCGATGAGCACGCCGGCCTCGACGACGTCGCTCACGGCAAGTGCGGCGGCGCGACGTGGCGGGTGCTTGCGCAGCCGGCGTACGACGACCGGCGCCGCAAGAAGCAATGCGCCGGACGAGATCGGCGTCAGCGCAATGCCGGCCAGCGCGAGGCAGGCGGCCGGATGGTTGTCCTTCCAGAACCAACGCCGATAGCCGAGCCGGTCGCGCAGTTGCGGATGACGGCGTACGACGAGAGGCAGGTCGCCCCAGCGAGGCAACGAACGGAGATGTCCGACGAAGTCGACCGCGCGCACCGCATGCCAGATGAGGGCGTCCGGCGCCCAGGCGGCGGCGCCATGCTGTTCGATCACCCGCCACGCGAGATCGGTGTCCTCGCCCGCCTGCATCGCCGGGTCGAAGCCGTCGGTCGCCTCGAGCGCCGAGCGACGCAGCAGCAGGTTGCAGCCGGGGTAGTAGCCGCTCTCCACCGGCTGGTTCACCGTGCGCGCCCACGGCCCGGTCACGCCGGCATCCTCGGGATGCGGAGCGACCGGGCCGGCGACGAGCGCCCGGTCGTCGCCCGCCGCCTGCACCAGCGCGGTGAGCCAGCCGACCGACGGCTCGCAGTCGTCGTCGGTGAACGCGACGAGATCGGCTCGCGCGGCCCGCCAGCCGGCGTTGCGCTTCGCCGACACTCCGCGTTCGTCGATGCGGAGACCGCGCACCGGCAGGTCGTCCGCGACCTCGGCGAGCAACGCCGTGATGCCGGCGTTGCCGTCGTGCACGACGACCACTTCATAGGGGTCGGCGAGGTCCTGGCCGGCCAGCCCGCGCAGGCAGCGCCGGAGTAGCTCGACCCGGTCGACGGTGGGCACGACGACGGTGACGACGGGCGGGACGGATCCGGTCACAGCACCGGAGTCCGTTCGCGCAGCGAGCCGTGCAGCAGCGCGGCCGACACCGCGAGGTCGAACGCCGCCGCCCCCGCGCTGTCCGCCAAGGCGCGCCGGTTCACTCCGCGCGGCCGGTGTCGCCAGGCGAAGGGGAGCAGTGCGGCCAGCGGCTCAGGTCGGCGCAGCAGGATCGCCGTGACCGCGCCCGCGAGCGCCAGGTCGGTCTCGGCGGACCGGCGCCGCAGGAACAGCCCGTGCCAGAGCAGGTCCCGGCGCTCGGGAAAGCGGCGCAGCAGCGACGGCCAGTTGGCATAGCCGCGGGCCCGCCGCAGATGCCAGCCGAGGCCGGGAGTCGTCACCACATGAGAGACAACGGCGTCAGGGGCCCATCCATCGCGCCATCCGGCCCGCAAGACCGACCAGCCCGCGGCGGTGTCCTCACCGAAGAACCCGACTTCTTCGTCGAAACCGCCCGCCGAGATCAGTGCGCGGCGGCGATAGAAGACGTTGCACGCCTCGAACAGGCCCGACGGCTCGGCGATGTCCTGGGTGGCGGACCAGCGGGCGACCGGCGGGTGCTCGGGCACGGTGCGTCCCTGGACGACGCCGACCTCCTCGTCGGCGAACGGCGCGAGGCCCGCGCTGAGCCAGTCCGGCTCCGCCGTGCAGTCGCTGTCGGTGAAGGCAACGATGTCGCACGTCGCCGTACGGACCGCGGTGTTGCGCGCACGGCCGAGCGTGCCGGTGTCCTGGACGACGCGCAGGTTCGGCACCGTGCCCGCCGCTTCCGCCATCGCCTCGAACGTGCCGTCGGTGCTGCCGTTGTCGACCACGACGATCTCGGCGGCGGCGTGGAACTGCGTGACGATCGAGTCGAGACAGCGCAGCATCAGCTCGCGACGGTCCTTCACGACGACGCACACCGAGACGGTCAACCCGGCGCTCGCGGTCTCGTCGCGCTCGCTCACGGCCGCGCCCCGGCATAGACCTGCTCGAGCGCCGGCACGACCGCGGCGTCCCAGTCATAGGCCCGTGCGCGCTCCCGGCAGGCATCCGCTGTGTCGGCCTGCCGGGCGAGGTCGAGCGTCTCGCCGATCGCGTCGGCGAGCGACGCCGCGTCCGGGCCGCTGCACCGGCCGATGCGGTCGTCGTCGACGATTTCCGCCGGACCGCCGCCATCGGCGCGTACGACGGCCGGGGTCCCGCTCGCCAGCGACTCGACGACGGTCATGCCGAACGACTCCGCAGTTGATGGAAGTGCGGTCACCCACGCCTTGGCATAAGCCGCACGCAGCTCCGCATCGGACGCGAGCTTGCACATCGTCACCGCAGCGCGGACCTCCGCCGTCGTCGCCGACAGCAGCGGCGCCGCGTCACCCGGACCGAGCAGCCAGAGCTGGAGATTCGGCTCGCGGCGCAGCAGCTGGTCGACTGCCGCGAGCAGCAACGGAAGTCCCTTGCGCGACTCCGTGAGGCTGCCCGCATAGAGCACGGTCGGCCGATCAGCGCGCGCCTTTGCGACCTCGTGCGCGCTCACGTCGACACCGGGCGGGACGACCGCGGCGGTCCTGCCGTAGTCGCGGGCGAGACAGTCCGCTGCGGCCTTTGACACGCAGACATACGCGCCGATCCGGCGTACGACGGTGGCGTGCGCCGCCCGGTCGGGCCGCGCATCCCGTGACGCCCGGGCCGGAAACCCGTGGTCGGTGAACACCGTGCGCGCCGACGAGTGCAGCCGTCCGGCGACGGCGCCGCACCAGGCGGCCGCAGCGCCGTCACCGGTCGACGTGGCATGCCAGACATCGAATCGGCCGGCAAGAAAGGCGGGTGCGAGGTGACCGAAAGCCTGCGCGCCGAACGCCCGCTCGATCGCGAGGTCGGACCAGGGCGGCGGGAAGTTGCGGCGCCGCGCGTGGCGCACCGGCAGCCGCTGCACCGGGACGTCGAGCACGCGGTCACGGCCGGGATGGATGCCGGTCGAGAGGATGCGCACGTCGTGGCCGGCACGCCGCAGCGCCGCCGACAGCTCGTGCGCGTAGCGCTCGCCGCCGCGTCTCACATCGGGCCAGCAGTGCACGGAGGTGAGCACCACCCGCATCTCCTCGGCCTTGCAACCAGTTGCCAGCGCCCGTGCCACACTCTCACGGCTGTTGAGGCGGCCCGGGGAGGTGGCGCGTGCGACGCCCGACCGTGCTGCACCACGTGGAGCACTGGGCCCGGCCGAGCGAGGGCTTCGTCGTCGACACGATCCGCTCGACGACCGCCACCCGTGCTGTCGTCGCCGTGCATCGCCGGGTGCCGGACAGCGCAGCGGCCTGGCCCGGACGCACCTGGGATCTGTCCCGCTCGCGCGGTGCGCTGCCACCCGACAAGTCGCTCGGCGCGCTGCCGGCCGGCGCCCGCGACGCGCTCTGGTCCCCGGTGCCGGTGTCGGGCGCACTCGCCGCCGTCGCCGTGCTCGAGCGCGCTGCCGTGCTCCATGCGCACTTCGGTTTCGCCGCGCCATGGGTGTGGCGCGCGGCCCGCCGCCTGGGCCGTCCCTACGCCGTCTCGCTGCACGGCTGGGACGCGCTCGTGACCGTGCACCGCGACCCGCATGTCGCCGATGCGGTGCGCAGCGCAGCGCTCGTCGTCGTGCCCAGCCGCTTTCTCGCCGGAGTTGCCGAGGGCTTCGGTGTCGATCCGGAGCTGATCCGCGTCGTGCCGAGCGGGCTCGACCTCGCGTCGCTGCCGTTTCGGGAACGTACGGCGCCGGCCGGCGTGCCGCTCGTGACGTTCGCCGGGCGGTTCGCGCCGAAGAAGGGAGTACTCGACGTCGCCGAGGCACTCGCCGTTGTCGCCGCCACCCGTCCGCTGCGGGTGCGCTTCGTCGGGTCCGGGCCGCTGGAGGCCGAGCTGCGTGCGCTGCTCGCCGCACGCCGTCTCGACGCGGAGATCGTCGACGGCCGGCCCGCCGGTGCGGTGCGGGCAGCGCTCGCCGAGACCGACCTCGCCGTCACTGCGAGCCGCACTGCGCCCAACGGCGACGCCGAGTCGCTCGGTCTCGTCAACCTCGAGGCACAGGCCTGTGGGGTGCCGCTCGTCACGACCCGGCACGGCGGTGTTCCCGAGGCGGTGAGCGCGGACGGCGCGGTGCTCGTCGACGAGCACGGTGATATCCCCACGCAGCTCGCCGCGGCAGTGACGAGGTTGCTCGACGCACCCGACCGTTGGGCCGCGATGGGCCGGGCGGGCCGTGCACACGTCGCCGCGAACTTCGAGCTCGGCGCAAGGACCGCCGACCTCGAGGAGCTGTGGCTCGCTCTCGCGGCCGGGGCGCGAGGCGCGGCTCTTCCCGCCGTACGCGCTGTCCCGCCACCGCCCGCGAGGACCGCGGTCGTGCTCGTCACGCACAACCGCCGCGAGCTGGTCGACCGCGCGCTCGACGCCATCGCCGCCCAGACGCGAGCGCCGGACGAGGTCGTCGTCGTCGACAACGGATCGACGGACGGCACCGCCGAGCTGCTCGCCCGACGCAGCGACTCACAGTCACCCATGGGTCTGAAAGTGTTGTCTCGCAACGAAAACCGGCCGGTCGCGGAGAGCCGGAACCTCGCCGCGGCTGCCACGTCAGCTGACGTGATCGCGTTCACCGACGACGACTGCCGACCGCGGCCGACGTGGCTCGAGGCGTTGCTGGCCGGTCGCCGCGAGGGGGTCGGCCTCGTGCAGGGACGCACCGGTGCTGACCCCGCGCAACCGTTGCGACCGCTGTCGCGCACGCAGTGGACACCGGCGGAGTTCGGTCTTTATGAGACGTGCAACATCGCCTACGAGCGATCGGCCTTGCAGAGTGCACCGCCGTCGCAAGGTGACGGGCCGTTCGATCTTGCATTCGCGGAAAACATCGCGACAGCCGTCGGCGAGCGCTGGGGTCACCTGCCGTTCGGCGAGGACACCGAGCTCGGCTGGCGGGTGAAGTCGCGCGGTGTCGCGAGCCGGTTCGCGGTGCACGCCGTCGTCGACCACGAGGTCTGGCCGCCCGACCCGTCGTTGCTGCGGCGCCGCGCAGCGCTCGCGGCCGGTTTTCCCGCGCTGGTCCGTCGCGTGCCCGAGCTTCGCGAGACGTTCCTGTGGCATCGCGTGGTGCTCGGCCGGCATCGTGCGCTGTTCTGGCTCGCGGTCGGCGGTGTCGCCGCGGCCGGCGGTGCGCGCACGCCGTGGCCCGCTGTCGCTGTCGCGCCCTACGCCGTCGACCTCGTCGGTGGCCTGCGCGCACTCGCCCGGCCGGGTCGCCGCGCCCGGATCGCCGCCGCGCCGGTGATCCTTGCGAAGGACCTGCTCGAGACCGCCGCGCTGCTCCGCGGCAGCGTGCGCGCCCGCCGTTTCGTTGTGTAGGAGGCGGCTCAGACGAAGTGGCCGTCGACCACCGACGCGCGAATGCCGCGGGTGAAGCCGACGACGAACCCGCGGATCCGGTTGAGGTCGACGACCGTGGCTCGCCAGCGCAGCCGCCAGACGTGCTCCCACAACGTGACGACACCCCACGACCACAAGTTCTCGGCGGCCACGACCCTGAGCCGTTGCCGGTCGGTGCGCAGCAGCTTGGCCATCCGCGCGCCGGCGCCGACGCCATAGCCGTAGTGCAGCCGGATGACCTCACCCGTGCCGCGCCACGACTCGTGCCACGCCCGCGCGCTCGGTTCGAAGCGTCCAGTCCGGCCGATCGCAAAGATGCGGTCGAACAGGTCGACCTCCGGCGACGCGCGGAATCGCGAGCCGGCCCCCATCGACTCGTCGAACCCGCGGATCTTCTCGAGCACGTCCCGGCGTACGGCGAGACTCGCGCTGTGGCCGAGCACACCTCGGGTCGTCGAGTCGAGCACGACGGGTTGCTCGTCAGTCTTGAGTGCGACGGTGAAGCGCGCGTCGGGCTCGCCCATCGCGCCGATCCACCCGGTGACGAATGCCGCCTCCGGGTGTGTCGCGAAGCATTCGACGAAGGCGTCCGCCCAGGCCGGGTCGACGGTCACGTCGTCGTCGGTAAACAGCACGATGTCGTGCTGCACGGTGCGCCAGCCCGCGTTGCGGGCGCGATCCACCCCGGGAAGCTCGCACCGCACGAGCCGGGCGCCGTGTCGCTGCGCTGCGGCCGCGACGGCGTCGGCGGCGATCGACGCCGAGTCCACCACGACGAGCTCGTCACCGTCGCGCAACGCGCCGCGCAACGAGCCGAGGCAGCGGTCGAGCTTCTCCGGCCGATCACGGCTCGGCACGATGACCGCGACAGGAGGTCGGCCAATCGCGTCGAATGACACGGAAACCGCCCTTTCTCAAGGCCAGGCCCGCGGGCGGGGCGCTGCTAGCGTCGTACCAAACCTCTCACGGGGTGGGCCCGGCTCGCGGAACTGTTGCGGATGAGGTGAGGGTGCCATGGCTGAGGGCGACGCGTCGGAGGCGACGCCACGTCCGACGCGCCGTCGTGCGACCACCACCCGCAAGGCCACCTCGGCGACGGCCACGACCCGGCTGCGCCGCCCGGTGGCCTCCGCGGACGTCGACGACGCGGCTGCCTCCGGCACGACGCGGGGCTCTGCAGGCGAATACGGGGCGGTGGAGAACGGCCAGGTGGAGTCGACGCCCTACGTCGAGACTCCGCCGGCAGCCGCCGCGGTGCCTCCGCCGCCGACGGCGGCCGCGCCACCTCCGCTTGCGCCGCTGGTCGGCCAGCCCGCCCGCAGCGTCGCGCCGGAGAGCTCGCCGGTGCGCCGGGCGATTGGCTCGCCGGCGCTGATCCTCGCGATCATCGCGCTCGTCATCGGCATCCTCGCCGGCGGCTTCACGGCCTACTACGAATACACGCGGCCGGCGACCTATCGCAGCTCTGCGGTGATGCTCATCGACCAGCCCGCGACGCTCAGCGCGAGTGCGGACGTCGGCGTCGTCACCAAGCTGTCGCAGCTGCGCATCAAGTACGTCGGCATCGTGAAGACGCAGGTCTTTGCGCAGCCCGTCGCCGACCAGACCGGGTTGCCGGTCGGCCTCGTCCTGCACTCGCTGACCGCAACGGCCGACCCGACGTCCCTGCTGGTGCTCATCAGCTCGACGACGAAGGACCCGGCGCAGGCGCACACGATCGCCGAGGCCGCGGCCAACGAGCTGACCACCTACGTCAAGACCGAGCAGGACGCGGCCGGCATCCCGCAGCGGCGGCAGATCACGTTCTCGACCGCGACACCCGCGACCAACGCCGTACGCGTCACTCCCGACCGTTCGCGCGCGAAGCTGGTCGGGTTGTTCGTGTTCATCGCCATCACGCTCGTCGGTTTCCTGGGTGCGGATCTGCTGCGGCGGCGTCGCCGAGGCTGATCCGTGCCTAGTGCCGTCCTCGACCTGCTGGCCGTGCTGGCCGTGGTGGCCGTGCTGCGCGCCCGGCCTTCGGTGGCGCTGACGGTCCTTGTCGTCGAGATGGTGGCGTTTCCGCCTACGCTCGTCGTGCCGCACACGCACACGCAGTACGCGACGCTCACTCACGTCCTCGGCCTGGCCGGCGCCGTCCGGCTCGTGAGCATGCGCGTGGACCGCACCGCGGTTCGCGGCATGATGCGGCGCACGCCGGTGCACGTCGCGCTGATCCTCTTCATCCTCGCGGTGTTCACGTTCGGCGTCGCGTTCAGCTCGCAGGCGAGCGGCCTCGGCTCCGCAAACGTGCGGCTGGCCGGGCTGCTCGAGCAGCTGGCCTTCTTCATCGTGTGCATGGCCCTCGTGCGGGTCATCGGCAACATCGACGCCGCGCTGCGGGCGCTCGCAGCTGCGGCCGTGATCGCTGCGGCCATCGCCATCATCGAGCACATCACGCTCGGCTCGTGGGGGCACTGGCTGTTCGAGCACGCGACGCAGAACCGCTTCACCAACGCCTCCCACCAGCTGGCGCTGCGCGGCGACACCCGGCGGGTGAAGGCCGGCTCGGACTTCGCGTTGGAGTTCGGCTGGGTGATGGTTGTGCTGCTGCCCGCTGTGGTCGTCACGTCGTTGCGGCACAAGTGGTCGCAGGTG
>JAFAQI010000367.1 GCA_019246495.1 Frankiales bacterium
TGGTTCTGGGTGTCGAGCACGGTCTTGCCGTCGTTGATCAGCTTGAGCTGCGCGGGCAGGCTCTGGATCGCAGCCTTCGTGAGCGCATTGCCGTTGTCGATGAGCGCCTGCAGCGAAGGCCCGAGGTCCGCGAAGCTGCGCCCGAGCTCGTTGATGACAGTCGACAGATGCTTCTTGTCGACGCTGTTGACCAGCCGGTCCAGGTTCACCAGGAACGTCGCGTCGTCCAGCGGCAGCGTCGCGCCGTGGATGACGCTGCCCTTCTGGAGGTACGGCGGGCCGGTCGACTGCGGGGCGAGGTCGACGTACTGCTCGCCGACCGCCGACAGGTCGGCGACGGTGGCGTGGACGTTGGCCGGGATCTTGACGCCGTCGTTGATGTCGAGCGCGACGTGAACCCCGTCAGGCCGTACGTCGAGGGGTCCGACGCGCCCGACAGTGACGCCGCGCTCGGTGACCTCGGCGTTGGAGAAGATGCCGCCGCTTTGCGGCACCACCAGCGTGACGCGGTAGGGACCGGCCGAGAGGAAGTGGATGCCGACGTAGTTGCTGCCGACGTAGAAGACGCCCAGGATCGAGATGACCGCGAACGCCACCAGCTGGAACTTCACCGTGCGGCGGATCATCGGCCGACCCCCGTCAGGCCGCCGCCGAGGAGCTGCTCCAGCACGTTGCCCGGGTCGGGCAGCGGGAGCTTCGGCAGCTTCTTGAGCAGACGCTTGGCCTTCTTCGTGAGCCCGGAGGTCTTCGTTGTCGGCTTGGAAGTTCCGGTCGACGTCGGCGCGACGGGCTTGCTCGGGCAGGTCGGCAGCGGGAGCGGCACGAGCGCGCAGAACACGGGATCGGCGTTGAACGACAGGTAGAGGCCGTTGTAGTCGCCCGGCACCGCCTTGTCGATGTTGCGCGGGAACGGATAGGTCACCAGCAGCTCGAGCGCGTGCGGCAGGTTGGTGCCCGCGGCGGAGAGGTGCTGGAGGATCGGCTGGAGGTCACGTAGGCCGGCGACGGTCTGCGCGCGACTCGACCGGATGATGTGCGACGCGACGCGGCCGAAGTTCGCGAGGTCGGTGAGCAACGTCGTGAACTGCGCCCGCTCGTCCGCGAGCACCTTCAGGCCCGGCCCGAGGTTGTCCAGGGCGGTCGCGATGTCGGCGTTGCCCTTGGCGAGCTGGCCGCTGAAGCGGTCGAGCGCGTCCAGCGCGCGCACGATCTGCTGCCGCTGCCCGTTGAGGCTCGTCACGAACGTGTCGAGCTGGCTCAGCGCGTCCTTCACCGCCGCCTCGCGGCCGGTGAGCGCCTTGCTGATCTCGATGTTGATCGTCTGGAGGTCCTGGAGGTCGCCGCCGTTGAGGACGGCGGACAGCGCCCCGAAGAGCTGCTCGACGTCAGGGAGGTCGCTGGTCCGCTGGTAGGGGATCACGGCGCCGTCGCGGAGCTGTCCGGTCGCCGCCTGGTTCTGCGGGAAGTCGATCGCGATGTATTTCTCGCCCAGCAGAGTCGTCTGCTCGAGCGTCGCCACCGCGTTGGCCGGCAGGTGCACGGACTTCTTGATCCGCATGTGCACGTGCGCCTTGTTGTCCTTGGGGTCGTAGGTGATGGACGTGACGTCACCGACGGCGACGTCGTCGACGCGGACAGCGGAGTCGGGCACGAGGTCCTGCACGTTGTCGAAGATTGCGGTCACGTGGTACGCCGCACCGGTCGCGTTGCCGCCGGGCAGCGGCAGGGAGTAGGCGCCCTTGAAGCCACAGCCGGACAGGGCGATCAGGCCGGCGAGCGCCAGACCCGCCAGCCGCGTCCGGCGGCCCGCCCGCGTCATCGCTGCACCGCCAGCAAATTGGACAGTGAGTTGCCCGCGGTGCCGGCCGCGACGGTGCAGAAGGGTCCCTTGAACAGCTGGCAGAGCACGCCGTTCTTGGCGGTCGGGTTGCTCAGCGGCCCCTGCGGGTCGTCCTTGGTGTCGAGTGTGTGCGCGCGCGGGTCATAGGCGAGCGCCAGGTTGCCCAGCGCAAACGGCGCCATGTCGATGACCTCTTGCAGCGCTTCCTTCTCCTTGCTCAGCACGTCGGTGACGTGCGCGAGCTTGTGGATGTCGTCGGTGAGCGCCGTCCGGTTGTCGGCGACGAACGAGTTGACCAGCTGGAGCGCGGTCGAGAGGTTGGCGAGCGCCAACCCGAGGTCGTGCCGCTCGTTGGCCAGCTGGTTGCCGACCTTGGCCAGGTTGGCGTTCACCTGGCGCACCCCGCCGTCGTTCGTCGCGAGCATCGACGTGAACGACTGGAGCTGGCGGACGGTGGAGAAGAGGTCGGTCTTGCTGCCGGCCAGGGTGGAGATCGCGGCCGAGAACTCCTTCAGCGCGCCGTTGAGCGCGTCGCCGTTGCCGTTCAGGTTGGCGGCACTGACGTCGACCAGCCGGGACAGCGCACCCTTGACGTTGGCACCCTGCGGGCCCAGCGCCCGGTTGAGCGTGTCGACGTTGCGGAAGATCTCGTCGAACTCCAGCGGCACCGCGGTGCGCGACAGGCCGAGTGTGGCGTGCGTCGGCAGCGTCGGCCCGCCCGTGTAGGCCGGCGTCAGCTGGATGTAGCGGTCGCTGACGACCGACGGCGGGATGATGACCGCGCGCACGTTGGCGGGCAGCTGATACTTCCCGTCGACCGTGAGCTCGGCGCGGACCTGCGTGCCCTGGACCGTGAGCTTGTCGATGCTTCCGACCTTGACGCCGAGGATGCGGACGTCGTTGCCCTGGTAGAGCCCGATCACCCGGGTGAAGTACGCCGTGATGTGGTACGTCCCGCCGCTCGAGCTGCCGGCGAGCGCCGTCCCGGTGACACCGACGACCGCGACGACGGCCACGGCGACCGCAGCCGCCCACGCCGGCAGGCGCCCGCCGATGGTGAGGATCCGCCGCGTCACTGGGCACCTCCCGGGACAGTGAGCGGCGGCGGGCAGATCTTGGTCGAACCCACCTTGAGGCAGCCGTTGGTCAGACCGCCAGGCAGGTTCCACAGCACTGTCTCGAACCAACGGCCGTTGCCGAGCACGTCGGTGAAGTCACGGATGAACGGCGCAGCCAGGTGAATGGTCTCGTCGAGGTTGGTCTGGTTGCGGCGCAGGATGCCGAGCGTCTGGTCGAGGTTGCGCAGCGCCGGTCCGATGATCGCGCGGTTCTCGCGCACGAGGCCGGCGAGCTGCTTGCTGACCGCCGCGGTGTCGACGAGGAGCCGGTGGATGACGACGCGCTCGTTGTAGACGGTCTGGAGAACGAGGTTGGAGTCGGTGATCAGCTGGGCTACTTCGGCGTTGCGCGAGGCGAGTGTCTGCGTCACGCCGTTGGCCCGTGCGAGGAGCTGGTGCAGCGCGGCGTCGCGGCTTGCCACCGTGGTCGACAGCCGGCGTAGGCCCTCGAGCGACTGACGTACGTAGGGCGGGGTGTCCTTGAACGTCGCGGCCAGGGTGTCGAACGCCGTGGCGAGCTGGCTCGTGTTGATCTGTCCCGCCTGACGGCCGAGCTGGTTGAACGCCTGGGTCACGTCGAGCGGTGTCGTCGTACGAGCAAGGGGGATGTCGGTCTTCAGCTTGCCGGCGCCGACGGGGGTCAGCGCGACGTACTTCTGACCGAGCAAGGTCTTGATCTTGATGTCGGCGCGGCTCTGCGGCCCGACCTGCATTCCCGAGTCGACCTTCATGCCGACCCGGACCTTGGCGCCGTCGAGCTTCACGGACGTCACCTGGCCGACCTTCACTCCGGCGATCCGGACGTCGTCACCGGACTTGAGGCCGGCCGCGTCGGCGAAGTCGGCGTGGTAGGTGTTGCCGCCGTTGAGGAACGGCAGCGCGCTCGCGTTGAACGCCAGCACCAGCATGCCGAGGATGACCGCGAGGCCGATCGCACCGATCGGCACCGGGTTGCGCTCGCGGAACGGCTTCATCCGGCACACGCCGGGACGTTGACGGGGATGTTCGGATTGATGTGCTGCGACTGGAGCAGTCCACCGAGCTCGCCGGTCATCTCGAGGTCGCACAGATAGAAGTTGAAGAACGACCCGTAGGCGGCGGTGCGGATGATCTGGATGAGCTTCGTCGGCGCGCGCTTCAGGTACTCATCCAGGGTGTTGGGGCCCTTGCAGTTGTTGTTGGCGAACCGCGGGATCGCGGACGGGTTGGCCTCCTTGCCCCGCGTCGCGGGGTAGAGGTAGTTGGAGCAGTTCTTGGTCCGGTTGAGGTTGTTGGCAAGGGCCGCCAGGTGCTTGAGGTCGGCGGGCACGTAGGGCCGGATCTGCTTGATGAGCAGCGCGCTGTTGCCCGCGAGCGCGTCGATCGGCGACAGCGACTGGGCGATCGTGTTGCGATCGGCGGCGAGGCCGGAGACGAGCCGCTGCAGGTTGACGATCAGCGAGTTGAGGCCGCCGTCCCGTCGCTCGACGGTGTCGAGCACCTTGAGCAGGTTGTTGACGACCTGCCCGATGACCGCATCACGATTGGCGACCGTGTTGGTGAGGGTCGCCGACTTCGCGACGAGGTCGGTCACCGTCCCGCTCTCGCCCTGGAGGGTGCGGATGATCTCGAGCGAGAACGCGTTGACGTCCTTCGGTGCCAGGGCCTGGAACAGCGGGCGGAACCCGTTGAACAGCTGGGTCAGGTCCAGTGCCGGCGCCGTGCGCGTCGTCGGGATCACGGCGTGCTCGGGTTCCTTGACTCCGCCGGGATGCTCGACCAGCGCGATGTAGCGCTGGCCGACCAGGTTGAGGTAACGCACGGCGAAGCGGGTCGACGTCATCACGGGGACGTTGTGATCGACGCTGAACGACACCTGCGCGACCCGTCGCCCGCCGACGTCAACGACGTGGATCGACCCGACGGTGCCGACGCGGACTCCGGCCGCACGGACTGAGTCGCCGCTGAGCAGTCCGGTCACGTCGACGAACTGCGCCGTGTAGGACTTGGTGGCGCCGAACGTGCGGTTGCTGATCGTCACCGCCAGCACAAAGGTGGCGAGCACCGTGACGACCGCGAAGATCATGAGCTTGATGAAGGCGCCGAGCGTCTGGCCTTTCACGTGACGCTCACCGCCATGCCGCGCAGCATCGGCCCGACGAGCAGGTCCTGCAGGCTCGCGGACGGCCGGGCCGCGCCGGCAACGCCGTAAAGCGGCGCCAGGATCCCTGAGATGACGCTGCGTTCGGTGGGCGAACCGACGAACCCGGTGTTGGAGAGCAGCGCCGCGCTTGCCCGGCTGCCGCCACGGCGGTTGGACGAGGTGGTGCGGCGGGAGGCGGACGTGCTCGTCGGCGACGCCGAGTTGCCGTTGCAGGTCGGCGGTGGCGGGCTGCCGCCGCAGGCGTAGTTGTCGGACGGGTGCTTGCCGGGGTAGCGGCTGTTGACCGGGTGCAGCCCGTGGTTCCCGTAGGGAAGCCCGAAACAGTTGGGCGGCAGCTTGAGGCTCGTCAGGTCGCTCTTGAGCGGGCGGTCGGTCACCGAGTAGCGCTGCCGGTCCCCCACCGGGGTGAGGGTGATGTGCAGGTAGCCGCTCGGACGCGAGTTGCCGAGGCTGTTGTCGACGCCAAACGCCGCTTCGAGCCGGGTCCGGTCATAGATCGCGAGACCGTTGGGCAGGCACTCCAGCACGGGAGAGAACTGCGAGTAGAGGTCGAGCACCGGCTTGCTCACGTGCGCGAGGGCGATCAGGCGGTTGGAGTTGCGGCCGAAGACGTTGCTCGCGGTCCGGGCGAAGTCCTGAGTGCCGGTCAGGAACTGGGCGTAGGTGTCCTTCTTGACGCTGAAGGTCTGCGCGTTGACGGCGAAGTTGTGGAGCATCGCCAGCAGGTCGGGGGTTGCCTGCGAATAGGTGTTGGCGGCGTCGGCCAGGGCCTTGATGTCGTGGTTGAACGTCGGCAGGTCCTTGTTGAACCGCGAGAAATACTGGTCGACCAGCGTCAGGTTCTGCCCGAGCGCGTCGCCCCGGCCGCGGACGGCGTTGGCGAGGTTGGACAGCGCGACCGACAGCTCAGCCGGGTTGAGCGTGCGCAGCAACGGGACGAGGTCGTGGAACACGGTCTGCAGCTCGATGGCGGTCGACGACCGGTCCTGGGGGATCACAGCTCCGGCTTGCAGGTGCTTCGCGGAGGGCTGCCCGGGGATCACGAGGTCGACGAACTTCTCGCCGAACAGCGTCTTGGGCAGGATCCGCGCGACCACGTTGTCCGGGATCTCGGAGATCCTGTTCTTGTCGATCTGCAGGGTCAACCGGGCGACCCTGCCGTTGCTGCTCACGCCGCTGACCCGGCCGACGAGGACACCATCGAGCTTGACGTCCGCCGGGACGACGAGCTGAGTGCCCACGCGGTCCGCCACGAGCGTGACCGAATCGCTGGACTGCCACGGCAGCGACTTGTTGTAGACCGCGATGGTCAG
>JAFAQI010000487.1 GCA_019246495.1 Frankiales bacterium
CAGAGCCCGAGTGGGGCATGCCTCGATGCAGAGGCCGCAGAAGATGCAGCGCAGGTAGTTGATCTGGTAGACGATGCCGTAGCGCTCACCGGGCGAGAAGCGCTCCTCCTCGGTGTTGTCCGCACCTTCGACGAAGATCGCGTCGGCTGGGCAGGCCCAGGCGCAGAGCTCGCACCCCACGCACTTCTCCAGGCCGTCCGGATGCCGGTTGAGCACATGCCGGCCGTGGTAGCGCGGAGCCGTCGGGTTCTTCTGCTCCGGGTACTCCTCGGTGACGACCTTCTTGAACATCGTCGAGAGCGTGACGCCAAAGCCGGCGATCGGGTCCAACAAGCCTGGCCGCTCCACCGGCGTGGCGTCCGGCGCGTCCGAGGACTCAGTCATGGCTCACCTCCAACGCTTCAGGGGCGCCGGTGAGCACCGGGATCGGATAGCTGCCCTCGGTGGGCTCGAGCACGGACTCCTGCTCGGCGACCACCGCACGGTTCTCCGTGACGAAGGAGAGCACCAGCACGATGACGGCCAACGGGATTCCGACGTAGGCGAGCGTCTCGATGCGTGAGCGACCTTCGTTCGTCAGCTCGCGGAACGCCGCGACGATGAGGATCCAGATCAGGTTGACCGGGATCAAGACCTTCCAGCCGAGCGCCATGAACTGGTCGTAACGCAGTCGCGGCAGGGTCGCGCGCAGCCAGTAGAAGACGAAGATCAGCGTCACGACCTTGCCCAGGAACCACAGGATCGGCCACCAGCCGGTGTTGAGAACGCCGTGGTCGATCAGTGACAGCGGCCACGGCGCACGCCAGCCGCCGAGGAACAGCGTCGTCGCGAGCGCGCAGACCGTCGTCATGTTGATGTACTCCGCGAGGAAGAACATCGCGAACTTGATCGACGCGTACTCGGTGTGGAAGCCGGCGACCAGCTCGGTCTCTGCCTCGGGGAGGTCGAACGGCGCGCGGTTGGTCTCGCCGACCATCGAGATGAGGTACATGACGAACGACGGGATCAGTGGCAGCGCGTACCAGAGGTGGTGCTGCGACGCGACGATCTCGCTCGTCGACAGCGACCCCGAGTAGAGGAACACCGCGGCCAGCGAGAGGCCCATCGCGACCTCGTAGGAGATCACCTGCGCCGCCGACCGGAGTGCACCGAGCAAGGGGTACGGCGACTGCGACGACCAGCCGGCGAGCACGATGCCGTAGACACCGATCGACGCCATCGCAAGCACGAAGAGCACCGCGACCGGGAGGTCGGTGACCTGCAGCGGGGTGTGGTGGCCGAAGATCGAGACGACCGGCCCGACCGGGATCACCGCGAACGACAGGAACGCCGGGATCGCGGCGGCAAGCGGCGCGAGGATGTAGAGCGGCTTGTCGACGATCGCCGGGACGAGGTCTTCCTTCAGCATGAGCTTGACGCCGTCGGCGAGGCTCTGCAGCAGCCCGAACGGACCGACCCGGTTGGGGCCCGGGCGCTGCTGCATGCGGCCGAGGATGCGGCGCTCGGCCCAGATCTGAAGCAACGTCGTCACGAGCAGGAACACGAAGATGACGACGCACTTGAGCAGGATCAGCCACGACGGGTCGCGGCCGAACAGCCCGAGATGCGCACCGCCTGAGCTCGCTGCCAGCACGCCGGAGGTCATGACGCCGCCCCGGGAGCGATCCGTACGACGGCACCGGCGGTGACGCCGAGCGCCTCGTGCACGTGGGATCCCGGTGACTTCTCCGGAAGCCAGACGACGCGGTCGGGAAGGTCGGCCACGGCGAACGGCAACGTGATGCTGCCCCGGTCGGTGCTCACCTTGATGTTGCCGCCGGCCGAGGCGCCGATCTCCTTGGCGGTCGTCTCCGCGAGCAGCGCCACCGGCTCCTTGCGGGTGCCGGCGAGATGCGGTTCGCCGTCCTGCAGCCGGCCGTCATCGAGCAGCAGCCGCCAGGTCGCGAGCAGCGCCTCGCCGCTTCCCGGGGTGGCCAATGCTTGCGCGGCCACCTCCGGCGCGGCAGGGCGATTCGTCGTAGCGGCACCGAGCCGCTGGATCTCGGCCTGCACGTCGGCGGGCCGGGCCGTGCCGAGGGCGAGGCCCATCTCCTCCGCAAGCCAGTCGAGCACGCGTCCGTCGGAGAGCGCGCCCGTCACCTGACCGGCGACAGGCTGGAGCGCTTGCTCGAACGGCCGCACCCGGCCTTCCCAGTCGAGGAACGAGCCGGCCTTCTCGACGACGGGCGCCACGGGGAACACGACGTCCGCGCGGTCGGTGACGATCGACTCGCGCAGCTCGAGGCTGACGACGAACGGAGCGTTCTCGAGCGCCACGATCGCCAGCTCCGGATCGGGGAAGTCGGTCGGGTCGACAGCGCCGACGACGAGTGCGAGCTCACCCGCAGCCGCGCCGGTGAGGATCGCGGTCGCGTCCCGCCCCGGCCCGGCCGGGATGTCGGCACCCCACACAGCGGCCACCTCGGACCGTGCGACCGCGTCGCCGGCCGCACGCCCGCCCGGCAGCAGACCCGGCAGGCAACCAGCCTCGACCGCCCCGCGATCGCCGGCGCGACGCGGCACCCAGGCGAGCTTGGCGCCGGTCGTCGCAGCGAGTCGTGCCGCCGCGGACAGCGCACCCGGCGAGGTCGCCAGGCGCTCACCGACGAGCAGCACCGCGCCGGACTTGTCGAGCGCCGCGCGGGCCGCGCCGGCGTCGGAGTCGTCACCGGCTGTCGCCGACGCGATCGCACCGAGGACGTCTGCCTCTGCACCCGGCAGCGTCGCAATCAGCCGACCGTTGAGCTTGCGGAGGCCGTTGGAGCGGAACGGCGCGACACCGAAGACGGCCAGCCCACGCTGCACAGCCTTGCGCAGCCGCAGGAAGACGATCGGCGACTCCTCCTCCGGCTCACAGCCGACGAGGACGACGGCCGGTGCGGACTCGAGATCGTCGTACGTCGTCTCGAGGTATCGGCCCGCCACCGACGAGACGAGGAAGTCGCGCTCCTCCGCCGAGTGCGGTCGCGACCGGAAGTCGATGTCGTCGCTCTTCAGCGCGACGCGCGCGAACTTCGAGTAGGCATAGGCGTCCTCGACCGTCAGTCGCCCGCCGGTCAGCACCCCGGTGCGACCGACGTGCGCCGACAGGCCGGCGGCCGCGCGGCCCAGCGCCTCCGTCCAGGAAGCTTCGACGAGGTAGCCGTCCTCGTCGCGGACCAGCGGTGTCGTCAGCCGGTCCTTGGCCTTGGCGTACTGGAACGCCCACCGGCCCTTGTCGCAGTTCCATTCCTCGTTGACATCCGCGTCGGCGCCGGCGAGCCGGCGCAGCACCTTGCCGCGCCGCCAGTCGGTGCGCTGCTGGCAGCCGGACGCGCAGTGCTCGCACACCGACGGCGTCGACACCAGGTCGAACGGACGCGCGCGGAACCGGTACTGCGCACCGGTGAGCGCACCCACCGGGCAGATCTGCACGGTGTTGCCGGAGAAGTAGGAGTGGAACGGCTCGTCGGCATAGACCGCGACCTGCTCCAGTGCGCCCCGCTCGAACAGCTCGATGAAGGGGTCGCCGGCGATCTGCTGCGAGAAGCGTGTGCAGCGCGCACAGAGCACGCAGCGTTCACGGTCCAGAAGCACCTGCGACGAGATCGCGATCGGCTTCTCGAACGTCCGCTTCTCGTCCCGGAACCGGCTCTCCCCCGGGCCGTTGGCGAGCGCCTGATTCTGCAGCGGGCACTCGCCGCCCTTGTCGCACACCGGGCAGTCGAGCGGGTGATTGAGCAGCAGGAACTCGAGGGTCCCCTTCTGCGCCTTCTCGGCGACCGGCGACGTGAGCTGGGTCTTGATGACCATGCCGTCAGTCACCGTCGTCGTACACGCGGTCAGCGGCTTGCGCTGCCCCTCCACCTCGACGATGCACTGCCGGCACGCGCCCAACGGTTCGAGCAGCGGGTGGTCGCAGAACCTCGGCACCTGGATGCCCAGCAGCTCGGCGGCGCGGATGATCAGCGTGTTCTTCGGCACGCTGATCTCGATGCCGTCGATCGTGCACGACACGTTCTCCGGTGGGTTCGTCACCGCGGGCCTCCGGAGGTGGCGAACAGCGTCGCGGCGTTGGGGTCGAACGGGCAGCGGCCCTGCTCCCAGTGCGCGACGTACTCGTCCTTGAAGTACTGGATCGACGAGGTGATGGGGCTGGTTGCGCCGTCACCGAGCGCGCAGAACGAGCGGCCGAGGATGTTGTCGCAAGAGTCCAGCAGCGTGTCGATGTCCTGCGCGTCGCCGGTACCGGCCTCGAGCCGCTTCAGCACCTGCACCATCCAATACGTGCCTTCGCGGCACGGCGTGCACTTGCCGCACGACTCGTGCGCATAGAACTCGGTCCAGCGAAGTACGGCGCGCACCACGCACGTCGTCTCATCGAAGATCTGCAGCGCCTTGGTGCCGAGCATCGACCCGGCGGCGCCAATCGCCTCATAGTCGAGCGGGACGTCGAGGTGCTCGTCGGTGAGAATCGGCGTCGACGAGCCGCCGGGGGTCCAGAACTTGAGCCGGTGGCCTTCACGCACGCCGCCCGCGAGGTCGAGCAGGTCGCGCAAGGTGACGCCGAGCGGTGCCTCGTACTGGCCGGGCCGGGTGAC
>JAFAQI010000542.1 GCA_019246495.1 Frankiales bacterium
GCTACGCGATGACGATGCTGTGCGTGCCCCTGCTCGCGCTGTCGAACGGGCTGGCGTTCGCGTCGGTGCTCTACAACGGCGAGCGGTTCGGCAAGGCGATCCGCTCACCGAGCCGGGACATCATGCTCGCCCACGCATCGGCGGCGATGGGGCGCGGCAAGGCGTTCGGCTTGCACGAGGCGATGGACCAGTCGGGCGCCTTGCTGGGACCGCTCGTCATCGCGGCGATCCTCGCGTTCGGCGGCAGCTACCGCTGGGCGTTCGCCGTGCTCGCGGTGCCCGGTGCGCTCGCGTTGCTCGTGCTGGCCCGGCTGCGTGCGGCCGCGCCGGACCCGTCGTCGTACGACCCCGCGGCCGAGGTGTCGGCGTCGAAGAAGCTGCGGCTCGGGGCCGACCTGCCGCGGGAGTTCTGGCTCTACACCGCGTTCACCGCCGCGACGATGCTCGGGTTCGCGACGTGGGCAGTGCTCGCGTATCACCTCGCGGTGCGGCACGTCGTCAGTGCGGGCTGGATCCCGGTGCTCTACGCCGCGGCGATGGGGGTAGCGGCGATCGCGTCACTGGTGTTCGGCCGGCTCTATGACCGGGTCGGGCTGCGTGGGCTCGTCGCGCTGCCGTTCCTCGCGGCTGTCGTGCCGTGGCTGTCGTTCTCTACGTCGGCGCTCGCCGTCACCGTCGGCGCGATCGTGTGGGGCGCGGCGATGGGAGTGCACGAGTCGACGATGCGCGCGGCGGTCACCGACCTGGTGCCAGCGTCGCGGCGCGGGACGGGCTACGGGATGTTCACGGCGATCTACGGTCTCGCGTGGCTCGTCGGTGCGGCGATGATCGGGGTGCTCTACTCGCACGGCCGGACGACGATCGTCACCGCGGTCGTCGTGGTGCAGGCGGTCGCCGTCGTCCTGCTCGTGCCGCTGGTGTCCCGGCGAGTGGACGCCGCGCGCTGAGCCCTGCTGTCGGGCCCGGGTCAGTCGAGGCCGAGTTGCTCGTCGCCGGGTCGCGGGCGGCGGAAGTGCTTGCCGAGCGTCTCGGTCTGGCGTTGGTAGTTGGAGCCGATGCCTTGGCCGTAGAGCACGGTCGGTGGCTCGATCATCCGCTCGAAGGTGAGCTTGCAGACCGGTTGCGAGTTCTCGACCATGAACGGCACGTCGTGGGCGCGGACCTCGAGCGCGGCGGTCGACCCGCGGAACTCGCCGGCCGGGTCGTAGCCGAAGCCGGGGTCGAAGAAGCCCGCGTAGTGGGTGCGGAGCTCGCCGCTGGTCGGGTCGTACGCCGTCATCTCGGCGGCAAGTGTCGGCGGAACGCTGACCGCTTCCTGCGACATCAAGAGATAGAAGTGTCGCGGGCTGAGGATGATGCGGTTGCCGTCTTCGCGGCGTACGGACTCCCAGTAGGGCTCCGGGTCGGTCTGGCCGACGGTCGTGAGGTCGAGCAGCGGCGCGCTTTCGCGGGCGCGGTAGCCGACACGACCGCGGGCGTCGCCGCGCAGGTTGAGGCCGAGGAACAGGCCGCTCGAGAGCGCAAGCCGCTCGGCCGGCACCGGCTTGCCGTCGTCGAACAGGATCGACTCGGTCGCGTGGTGGCGGCGTACCTCGTCGTCGGTCAGCTCGGCGCGGCCGACCGCGAGGCGCAGCTGGTTGAGCGAGAGGTTCTCCCGGACGCGGACCGGAAACGACAGCGGCACGACCTCGAGGTAGAGGCCGCCGTGGTAGCCGGGCGCGATCTCGTCGAACCGCGAGCTGCCGTCGGTGATGACGCGGGTGAAGACGTCGGCGCGGCCGGTCGAGCTCTTGGGGTTCGCCTTGCCGCGGACGCTGGCAGGGAGCGACAGGCGTTCCTTGAGCGGGATGAGGTAGGGCCGGTTGGTCTCGAGAACGGCGCCGTCGCGGTGCAGGTCGATCTCGTCGACGATGAAGTCCTTCACCCGCGACTCGACCGTCTCGCCGGCCGGCAGGAAGCTGCAGCGGACGCGGTAGGCGACCTCGGACAGCCGCAGGTCGAGGCTCGCCGGCTGCACATTGTCGCGCGGGATCGTGAAGTCGCCCGCGTCGATCACGCCCTCGCCGATCGCGGCCTCGAGATGCTGGCTCGGGAGGACTCCCTCGCGGTCGCCGAGCAGCTCGGCCAGGGCGGGACGGCTCACCTCGCGGACGATACATCCGCCGTACGACGCCGGCCGCCGTTGTCGGGGGCGCGGCGCACGCATCCACAGCCCGGACGATTCGGTCGCTCGTGCACAGTCCGCTCGCGCATGGTTCCGCCACAGCCCGGCGCGGACCGACTCTGCGGTCATGACTCCTCCTCGAACCGAGAAGCTGCTGGCGATCCTGCAAGAGCACTTCAATCCCCGAGAGAAGGGCTGGATCTGGCTCGCGCTTTACGCCGACGGCGACGACCGCGGGGTGGTCAACCAGATCGAAGGCGAGTTCGGCGATCCCTTGGAGGCGGCCCAGGCGCTGGCCCGGATCGTGAACGAGATCCGGCCCGACCACGCATATGTCGCGCTGTGCCGCCGCGAGGGAAGGCCACGCGAGGTCGACCGCGAACTCTGGCGCGAACTTCGCCGCAGAGTCGCCGACGAGCGACTCTTCGACATGGTCGTGTTCAGCGACCGGCACGCATGGTCCATGCGCGCGGAGGACGCCGCGGCCGCCTGACTGGGCGCTCGATCCCGATCGCCGTAAAGGCGCTGGTGAGGCACTGGAGGATGGTGGGCGAGGGGGGAGTTGAACCACTCGGCGCCCGCTTCCTACCTGGGACGATACGCGCAGCCGCAGATCAGGCGCGCCGTTGGGATCGGTTCGGCGCCGTTCTGAGTCGTGGTGTTGCGGTCGGTGATGCCGCGAGGCATAACGGATGATCTTGATTCGACCTGCTCGTACGCGACGTCAGCGGCGAGATCGTTCGGCATGAGAGCCTTGCGGTGAACGTCGCGATCACGGGGGTAGTCACTCGGCGATGGGCACAGCCACCTTCACCCGCCGGCGTCTCCGCGCCTCCAAGGTGCGGCCATGAGACTGGTGAGGGTGTTCCAGCTTGGAGATGTGCACTACCCCGGTCTGGGCTCGCAGACGCCGATGGTCGATCTAAAGGACCAAGCGTTTCCATCGCATCTGGCGAAGGTCGTCCACCCCATCCGGTTACAGAATGTGATCAAGGCGCTACTCGCCGAGCTGGACGAGCCACCTGCGGAGACCGCGGTCATGATCTGCGGAGACCTCACGAGCTATGGCCTGGTCGAGCCGTACCGCGACTGCGTCGGCTACCTGGTTCGCGGTCTTTCGCTCGACGACACGACCAGGTGGTCGCCAGATGCGATCCATGTCGTGCCTGGTAACCACGATGTGGATCGCGACGTCGTCCTGCCCGGCTCGGATGATCTGTTCGCGAAGTTCAAGGCCTTCAAGGCCATCTGGGACGATGCTGGGCTCCCGGTCCTCGACCCTGAGGCCGTCCGAGCGACCTCGCTCGCATCCGGGGCATGCAGCATCGGCCTGTTCAGCCTCAACTCGTGCATCGGCTGCGGCGAGTGGCGTCATTTGCCGGACTACATGGCGGAGCACCTCCGGGAACTGCTTGCCCGCGAGATGGAGGCCGCGGACGACTTCTCACAACTCGTTCTGACATCCGTGTTCAGCGACGTCTGGGAACGTCTCGACACCCCGGCCTTCGTCGAAGAGCAGGTAAGTCAGCTGGTGCGCGCGATCCAAACACTGCCAATGACGTCCGTGCCCGTCGTCTTGGCCCACCACAACCTGCTGCCGCAGTCCGTGCCACGCATCGACGTCTACACCGAGCTCATCAACAGTGGGCTCATCCGGAGCCGACTGAGCACGCTCGGTCGGACGGTGTTCTACCTGCACGGCCACATTCACGACGACCCGATCGAAACGATCGTGCGTGATTCGCCTCAGGCAGGCAGATTGGTGTGCGTGTCGGCGCCGGAGCTAACCGTCGGGTTCAACGAACTCCTGTTCACGTTTACGCGGCACGACATTCCCATCGGGTGCACCATCCGCCGTCACCGATTGCGCCAGCATGGTGGCGTCGATGTCGAGTCAGAGCAGCGCATTCGCTTGATCGAGTCCGACGTCCATGCCGATCCACGGATCAAGACCGTCGTTGACGCCATCGGTACGCAGTGGATGTCCATCTACGACTTGTGGCAACACCTCAAGACCCAGGGCGATCGCATCAGCCGGCCTGTACTCCAAGACCTACTGCTGGAAGCGGAGTGGAGTGACCTCGTCGTAATCAAGGCTGCGACGCAGGCGCCGAGGCTGTGGCGGGTCAGGAGGCCGGTATGACGCATCCGTCGCCCTTCAGTCCGATGCGGCACGAACAGGCCGGGGAACACGTCTACTACCTGCCGCGCAATGTGCTCCAGCAGTTCGACAGCGACAGGAACATTTACCTGGTCGGCGCACGCGGCACCGGGAAAACAACACTCCTCAAGGCGATGGACTGGCGTGAGCGGCTGTCCAACCAGAGTTTGCAGGCCCAACTAAACGGCAAGCCGTTCGCGACCAAGGAGATCGGGACGTACATCAAGTTGCCGCACGTGCAGTTTGCGTTGCTCGATCGGTGGCTTCGTCACATGGACGACGTCGCGTACGCCGACTACTTGAGCTACTACCTGGACCTGGTCTGGCTCGAACTGGCCTGCCGTGCAATCGAGGACTTGCGCAGGGCGTCCCTGATCGAATTCGACGAGGTAGCAGCGTCGCAATGTAGCGAAACATTCGAATCATGGTTCAGCGATCACCCTGCAGCTGCTGCTGTCCTGCCTCCATCACGCTCACCAGATGGCATCGGATGGCTCTGCCGGGCCTTCCGTCTGTTGCGCCTGGGGGTTGAGGTCAGCGCAAAGCGTGGACTCGAACCTGACCTCGCCATGTCGGATCACCCCACCGGAGCGGTTGGCGAGTTCGGTCGTACCGCGGCCCCGCTCCTGACAGAGCTGTGTGACGCCTCCGGGCCTCGTACTCGGAACAGGTGGCGGTTCCGAGTCTGCTTTGACGAGGCCGAGATTCTCAACGGCCGGCAGCAACAAGCGTTGAATTCGTTGCTGCGCGTTGCCGAATGGCCGGTGTTCTTCGTAGTTGCATACGTG
>JAFAQI010000166.1 GCA_019246495.1 Frankiales bacterium
CAGCCGCCAGCCCGGTGAGCAACGCGGCGAGCCGACTCGCGCCGAGCGTTGACGCCGCTCCGCCGCCGACCGACGTCACAAGTCGCATCACCGCACTCTCAGTTCGCGGCAGCGCGGCCAGCAGTCCGTCAAGCACGCTCTGCAACCGCACGAGGTTGGCCGCGGCGTCCTGCGTTCCCACGGTGTACGTCGCAAACGCAACCGCGTTGGAGCCGGTGAGGTGTTGCTGAGCCCCCCGCTGGATCAGCAGCACGCGACTGCCGTCGGGCTTGTTCTCCACGACGTCGGTGTCGACGTCCACCGTGATGCCGCCGACCTCGTTGATCAGCGTGCTGAGCTGGGCGGTCGTCAGCACCCACGACCCATCGACGGTCACGCCGCCGAGCGCGTCGGTCACCGCGCCACGGGACAGCTGCTCCCCGCCCGGCAACGCAAGCACCCGCGCCAGGGGCTGGTTGCCGAAGCCGCACACCTGCGTCAGCAACCGTCCCGGGATGAGCAGCTCGACGCCGGCATGCGCCTGGCTGTCATGCGCCAACAACGCGGTCTCCACCGCCGACCGGTCTGGGGCCGCGATCGACAGCAGCAGCGTCGTTTGACCGGGCGGCTGCTTCTTGTCGTGCGAACCGGCCTTTTGTACGCCGAACGTGATCGCGGCAGCAGCGATCAGCGCGGCGACGACAATGCCGGCGATGCCCGCAGCGCCCACACGGCGGCGTTGCTGTCGCTTGCGTTCGGCCCGCAGCTCGCGCCGGGTCTTGCGCGTCGCCACCGGAAAGGCGGGAGTGCCGGACCCGGGAGTCGTGCCCGCCCGGGGGTCGGCCTTGCGCGGAGGTCCCGCGCGCCGCTTGCCGGTCACGGAGCCGCCTGCGCCGCCGGCGACGCTGCACTAACGACTGAGCGGTAGAGCCGGCGCTTCGAGATGTACTGCACGACGCCGTCGGGCACGAGATACCAGACCGGCTCACCCGCCGCGACGCGATCGCGGCAGTCGGTCGAGCTGATCGCGAGCGCCGGTACCTCGATCAGGCTGACCCGCCCGGTCGGAAAGCCAGGGTCCGCAAGGTGATGCCCGGGCCGCGTCACCCCGACGTAATGAGCGAGCTCGAAGAGCTCCTCCGACCGGTGCCAATCGAGAATCTGCGCCAGCGCGTCGGCGCCGGTGATGAAGAACAGCTCGCTGTCCGCGCCGTAGTGGTCACGCAGGTCGTGCAACGTGTCGATCGTGTAGGTCGGGCCGTTGCGGTCGATGTCGACGCGGCTGACGGTGAAGCTCGGGTTGGACGCCGTCGCGATGACAGTCATCAGATAGCGGTCCTCGGCGGGCGACACCGCGCGCTCCGCCTTCTGCCACGGCTGACCGGTCGGCACGAACACGACCTCGTCGAGCGAGAACCGGCTCGCGACCTCGCTCGCGGCAACGAGGTGGCCGTTGTGGATGGGATCGAACGTCCCACCCATCACGCCGATCCGCCGTTGCTCAGTCACGTCCAGAGGCTACCGGCGGCGGTCGGCCAACTCGGGCAACGGCGCGGCACCCTCGACCCAGCGGACGACCCGCACCGCCTTGCCGACCTCCTGCCGCGGCAGCGTCCCGGGAGCGAGCACATGAACCTCCGTCCGCAGCCCTAGCCGGTCCCGCAGCGTCGCGTCGAGGGCCTGGGCATGCGCGTCGCGGTCCGTCTCCGCCTCGCAGCACACGATCAGCTCCGGTACGGCGCCGCGACCGTCCACGACGAGCAGGTAGTGCGGCTCCAGGCCGTCGCGGGCAAGCACGACCGCCTCGACCTCGCTCGGATAGACGTTCACCCCGCGGACGACCAGCATGTCGTCGCGGCGCCCTAGCACCTTGCTCATCCGCACGAGCGTCCGGCCGCACGCACACGTCTCGCGGTGCAGCGACGCGAGATCACCGGTGCGATAACGCAGCAGCGGCAAAGCCTCCTTCGTCGGCGTCGTGAACACGAGCTCGCCCGGCGTGCCGTCATCCACCGGCTCACCCGTGCCCGGGTCGATGCACTCGACGATGAAGTGGTCCTCGTTCACGTGCAGTCCCGACTGCGCCTCGATGCACTCGGTTGCCACGCCCGGGCCGATCACCTCCGACAACCCATAGACGTCGAGCGCCTTCACCGGCAGCAGCTGCTCGATCTGGCGACGCAGCGACTCACTCCACGGCTCCGCACCGAAGATGCCCGCGCGCAGACTCGACACGTCGGCGCCGTCACGACGCGCAGCCTCGCCAAGCGTCACCGCATAGGACGGCGTGCACGTCAGCACCTGCGGCTTCAGGTCCGCGATCAGCGTCAGCTGTCGCTGCGTCATGCCGCTCGAGACCGGTACGACGGTGGCTCCGAGCCGGATGCCGCCGAGGTGAAAGCCGACGCCACCGGTGAACAGGCCATAGCCATACGCGTTGTGCACGACAGTGCCGCGGCTCGCGCCCGCACAACCGAGGGACCGCGCGACCATCTCGCCCCACAGGTCGAGATCACCGCGGGTGTAGCCGACGAGAGTTGGCCGGCCGCCGGTGCCGCTCGACCCGTGCACCGCGACGACGTTGTCCTGCGGCACGGCGAGCATGCCGAACGGATACGCGTCCCACAGGTCCTGCTTGCTGGTCGTCGGCAGCTCGGGAAGATCCGCGAGCGACAGCGTCGAGGCGACCGCGCCATCGATGCCGGCCGCGCGCAACCGCTCAGCCTGCAGGCCGCCGGCTGCGAGCAGGCGGGCGGCGAGGCTCCGCAGCCTCTGCTCCTGCAGCGCGGACCGCTCGTCGACGGACATTGTCTCGGCGGGTTCGTCCCACATGGCGCGAAACCTACGCCGTCACACCGGGAGGATGCCCTCCACGAACTCCTGGAGCTGCGCGGCGTTGCGGCACTCGATCATCGGCATGACCTCGCCGTACGCCGACGCCGCCGAGTCGCCGGAGCCCCAGTACTGCCGCGGCTCCGGGTTGAGCCAGTAGGCATGCCGGGCGTGCCGCGCGATCGACCGCAGCGCCGCGACGGACTGCGCGCGGTAGTTGTTACGCGCATCGCCCAGGATCAACAGCGACGTCTTCGGTGTGATCGCATCAGACCATTTCTGGTTGAACACATCGAACGAGTGGCCGTAGTCGCTGTGCCCGTCGAACCAGACGACGTCGGCTTCACGCGACATGCGGGCCAGCGCATCGACGACGTCATCGCCGTGCTCGAAGAAGCGCGTCACCTCGTCACAAGTGTCGACGAACGCAAACACCCGCACGCGCGCGAACTGCTCCCGCAGCGCAAAGGCGAGCAACACCGTGAAGTGCGCGAACGCCGCGACCGAGCCGCTCACGTCACAGAGGACGACCAGCTCCGGCTTGTGCGGCTTGTGGGGCTTGTGGATCGTCGTCAGCGGGACACCGCCGCTCGACAGCGAAGCGCGCACCGTACGCCGCACGTCGAGTCGCCCGGACCGGCCGAGCCGGCGCTTGGCCGTCAACCGCGTCGCGAGCCGACGGGCGATCGGATAGACCGTGCGGCGCAGCTCAGCGATCTCGTCGCGCGACGCCCGAAGGAAGTCGACCTGGTCGATCAGCGGCTTCACCGCGGTCTTCGAGATGTTGTCGACGCCGCGGTCCTCCGCGAGCCGGCGCCGCACCTCGGCCTCGACCGCTTCCTCGAACTTGCGGATGCGCTCGGCGAGCATCTGCCGGGCGACCTTCTCAGCCAGACCGCCGCGCTCCTGACCGGCCAGCACCGATTCGAGCAGCGACGCGAGCAGCGTCTCGGGAGACATCGCGCGCAGCACCCGATAGGTGAACCACGACTGCCGCCCCGGCTGCGTGTCCGCTCGCCCGAGACCGGTCACCGCCTGCCGGGCTAACCGGCGGATGGCCTCGTCGTCGTCGGACAGCAGCACGTCACGCAACGCCTCGCGCAACAGCTGCCGCAAGGTCTCGTTGTCGGTCGGGTCCGCGTCGTCGGGCGCCTCGTCACCGGTCGTGTCGTCGTACGCCGGCTCGCCGTCGCCGATCGCCGGCGGCCACCAGAGGTCGAAGAGCCGGTCAAACGTCGCGCGATGTGGCGCGCGCTTGACGACCGCCGCGGCGTAGGCGGCGCGCAGCTGCTCGCGGTGCCGGAGGTCGATCGCAGCCATCGCCTGCGTCGCGTCGAGCGACTCCGCGAGCGAGACCGGCAGGCCGGCACCGCGCAGCGCGGCGACGAACGCGACGTGCCGGTCGATCAGCCCGCCGGGCGCGGTCGCGTCGACGGACATCAGTTGAGTCCGAGCTCTTTCGTCGCGCGGGCGTGGTCGGACGCGTGCTTCAACACGACACCCAGGGTCTGGCCGACGGTCGACTCGTCGAGCGTGTCGAGACCGAGGGCGAGCAACGTCCGCGCCCAGTCGATCGACTCCGCGATGCTCGGGGCCTTCTTCAGCTCCAGCGCACGCAGCGTCCGCACGGTGCGCACCAGCTGCTCGGCCAGCGCCGCCGGCACCTCCGGCACGCGCGAGAGCACGATCGCCTTCTCGCGCTCCGCATCGGGGTAGTCGACGTGCAGGAACAGGCAGCGTCGCTTCAACGCCTCGGACAGCTCGCGAGTCGCGTTGGACGTCAGCACGACGAACGGCTTACGCGTCGCCGCGATCGTGCCGAGCTCCGGCACCGTCACCTGGAAGTCCGACAGCACCTCGAGCAGCAGGCCTTCGACCTCGACGTCGGCCTTGTCGGTCTCGTCGACGAGGAGCACCGTTGGGTCCGCGCGACGGATCGCAGTGAGCAGCGGACGCGCGAGCAGGAACTCCTCGCTGAAGATGTCGTCGTGTGTCTCCTCCCAGGCCTCGCCGGCGTTCGCGGCCTGGATGCGGAGCAGCTGCTTCTTGTAGTTCCACTCATAGAGCGCGCGCGCCTCGTCCAGACCCTCGTAACACTGGAGCCGGACGAGCTCCGCGTCAGCGGCGGTCGCGACCGCCTTCGCCAACTCGGTCTTGCCGGTGCCCGCAGGACCCTCGACGAGCAGGGGCTTGCCGAGCGCGTCGGCGAGGAACACCGTCGTGGCGATCGCGTCGTCGGCGAGGTAGCCGGTCTCGGCGAGCCGGACACGGACGTCGTCGGGCGAGGTGAACAGCGGCATGCGGGGCTCCCAGCTTCCGGCTTCGCGGAGGTCGCTCCGCACCGGTCCGGCGTACTAGAACGGGATTCTAGTCCGCGACACCCGTCCCCGTCTGCGCCCGTTCGGGCGGCACGAACTGCCCCGCATGCGACAGGCTGCGCAGGTGCGTCATGGATCGGGAGCGGGGGCGTCGCCGGCAGCAAGGGTGCTGGCCGCGGCGGTGCTGATTCTTCTCGCCGGGTGCACCGGCGGCGGCCACAGCGCCCCGACCGGCGGTACGACGACCACCCCGCCCACCGGGCGCAGCCGCGTGCTGCCGGTCCGGGTCGTGCTGCCGCAGCTGGAGCACTTCGTCGAGCAGGAGCGCGGGCTGACATTCAAGCGGCCGGTCAAGGTGCAGCTGCTCGGCCGCAAGGCGTTCGTGGCCAAGCTCGACGAGGGTCAGAAGAAGCCCAAGGCGAGCGAGGTCGAAAAGGAGACCGCGGTCCTCGCCTCGCTCGGGCTCATCTCGCCGCACGTCGACCTGGTGAGGGCGTTCCGCACGGCGACCGACGCCGGCACTCTCGGCTTCTACAGCTTCAAGACCAAGCGGCTCTACGTCCGCGGGACCCGCGCGACTCCCGGCGTACGCGCCGTCCTGACCCACGAGCTGACACACGCGCTGACCGACCAATGGTTCGGCCTGCGCCGCAAAGGCCTGAACAAGGGCAACCTCGAGCTCCAGACCGGGTTCACCGCACTCACCGAGGGCGATGCCGAGCGCACGCGCGTCGCCTACGAACACACCCTGTCTCCGGCCGACCGGCGCATCGCGCAACGCGAGGAGGGCGGCAACAGCAAGCCGCCGCCGGTGCCGCGCGTCGTGCTCGAGCTCATCGGTTTCCCCTACGCCGTGGGGCCGCGGTTCGTCGACGCGCTCGTCACGCAAGGCGGTCTCGCGGAACTCAACAACGCCTACCGGCATCCGCCGACGTCGAGCGAGCAGCTCATCGACCCGCAGACGTATTTCTCCCGCGATCAGCCCAAGCACGTCGCCAAGCCGCGCGCCGACGGCCCGATCGTCGACCACGGCGACCTCGGCCTCATCGGGCTGCTGCTGATGCTCGAGCACCGGCTCGACCGGCCGACCTCCGGCCGCGCGGTCATCGGCTGGGGCGGCGACGAGTTCACGGCCTGGCGGGCCGGCGACCACCGCTGGTGTCTGCGGGACACCGTCGTCATGGACTACGGCGCCGCGTTGTCGGCGCTTGCCGGTGCGCTGACGCAGTGGGCGGCGAAGTCCGGCGGACTCGCGCACGTTGAGCAGGTCGGCTCCAGCGTGACGTTCCGGACGTGCAGCGGCTAACCGTTCAGCTGCGGACGTGTCCGTCGCCGTGCACGACCCACGTCGTACTGGTCAGCTCCGGAAGTCCCATCGGCCCGCGCGCGTGCAGCTTCTGCGTCGAGATGCCGATCTCCGCACCGAAGCCGAACTGCTCGCCGTCGGTGAACCGCGTCGACGCGTTGACCATCACCGCGGCGCTGTCGAGGCCCAGCACGAACGCCTGCGAGGCGTCGAGCGACCGCGTGACGATCGCTTCGGTGTGACCGCTCCCCCACCGCCGGATGTGACCGATCGCGTCGTCGAGTGAGTCGACAACGCCGACGGCAAGGTCGAGCGAGTTGTATTCGGCGGCCCAGTCGTCGTCGGTGACCGGTACGACGCCGCCGACGTCATGCGCCGAGGCGGCCTTGGTGACGGCATCGTCACCGTGCACCGTCACGCCGTTGTCGTGCAGCGCAGCGAGCACGCGCGGCAGGAACTCGTCCGCGACGGCACGGTGCACGAGCAGCGTCTCGGCAGCATTGCAGACACTGGGCCGCTGCACCTTGGCGTTGATGGTGATGTCGAGCGCCATGTCGAGGTCGGCGTCGGCATCGACGTAGACGTGGCAGTTGCCGACACCGGTCTCGATGACCGGCACGGTCGACTCCTCGACGACGCTGCGAATCAGACCGGCGCCACCGCGCGGGATGAGCACGTCGACGTGACCGCGCGCACGCATGAGGTGCTTCGTCGACTCGTGGTCGACTCCCGGCACGAGCTGGACGGCGTAGTCGGGCAATCCGGCGGCCGAACCTGCAGCGGCGAGCACGTCGACGAGCGCCGCGTTGCTCGACCGCGCACTCGACGACCCGCGCAGCAGCACGGCATTGCCGCTCTTGATGCAGAGACCGGCGGCGTCGACCGTGACGTTGGGTCGTGCCTCGTAGATGATGCCGACGACTCCGAGCGGGACCCTGACCTGCCGCAACTGCAAGCCGTTGGGCAGCGTCGAGCCTCGAACCACCTCGCCGACGGGGTCGGGCAGTCCGGCGACCTGCCGGAGGCCGTCCGCCATTGCGGCGACCCGCTTCTCGTCGAGGGCGAGCCGGTCGAGCATGCCCTCGGCCATGCCGTTGTCGCGGCCGCGGGCGAGGTCGTCGGCGTTGGCTTTGAGGACGTCGTCGGTCGCCGCGACGAGGGCGTCGGCCATCGCCTGCAGGGCCGCGTCCTTCTTTGCGCGGGGCAGCCGGGCGAGACCGATCGCCGCAGACCGCGACCGCCTCGCGACCTCGATGACCTCGTCAGCGGTTGTCACGCCACGAGGGTAAACCGCCGGCGGTCACCAGGAGATGGGAAGCGGCTTGCCCTCGGCGTAGCCGGCAGCGGACTGTACGCCGATGACCGCGCGCTCGTGCAGCTCGGCGAGGTTGCGCGCTCCGGCATAAGTGCAGGCGCTGCGCAGGCCCGCGACGACGCGATCGACGAGGTCCTCGATGCCGGGGCGTTCGGGGTCGAGA
>JAFAQI010000320.1 GCA_019246495.1 Frankiales bacterium
TCGAGATCGCACGCGACCAGACCCGAGACGGCGCGCACCTGCTCGACGTCTGCATCGACTACGTCGGCCGCGACGGCGTCGGTGACATGCGCGCGGTCGCCAGCCGCTTCGCGACCGCGTCGACTCTGCCGCTGGTGCTCGACTCGACCGAACCCGCGGTCGTCGAGGCCGGGCTCGAGTGTCTCGGCGGGCGTTGCGTCGTCAACTCCGTCAACTACGAGGACGGCGACGGGCCGGACTCGCGCATGGTCCGGATGATGCAGGTCGTCAAGGAGCACGGCGCTGCCGTGGTCGCGCTGACGATCGACGAGGAAGGGCAGGCGCGCACGGCCGAGTGGAAGGTGCGCGTCGCGTCGCGAATTATCGACGACCTCACCGCCAACTACGGCATGGAGGTCGGCGACATCCTCGTCGACTGCCTGACCTTCCCGATCGCGACGGGCCAGGACGAAACTCGGCGCGACGCGCTCGAGACGATCGAGGCGATCCGCGAGGTCAAGCGCCGCTATCCCGGCGTACAGACGACACTCGGCGTCTCCAACGTCTCCTTCGGGCTGAACCCGGCCGCCCGGCAGGTGCTCAACTCCGTCTTCCTGCACGAGGCGACGAAGGCCGGCCTGGACTCGGCAATCGTGCACGCCAGCAAGATCCTGCCGTTCGCGCGCATCCCCGAGGAGCAGCGCGACGTTGCGCTCGACCTCGTCTATGACCGGCGGCGTGAGGGTTACGACCCCGTTCAGAAGTTCCTCGAGCTGTTCGAGGGTGTCGACGTCGCAGCCGCCCGCCAGTCCAGGGCAGAAGAGCTCGCCGGTCTTCCGCTGGGGGAGCGGCTGGCCCGCCGGATCATCGACGGTGAGAAGTCCGGTCTCGAGGCGGACCTCGACGAGGCCATGGCAGCGGGCAGGACGCCGCTCGACATCATCAACGACCACCTGCTCGAAGGCATGAAGGTCGTCGGTGAGCTGTTCGGCTCCGGCCAGATGCAGCTTCCGTTCGTGCTCCAGTCGGCCGAGGTGATGAAGACCGCAGTCGGTTACCTCGAGCCGCATATGGAGAAGACCGACGAGGACGGCAAAGGCACGATCGTTCTTGCCACCGTCAAGGGCGATGTGCACGACATCGGCAAGAACCTCGTCGACATCATCCTGTCCAACAACGGCTACACGGTCGTCAACCTCGGCATCAAGCAGCCCATCTCCACGATCCTCGACGCCGCCGAGCAGCACCGCGCCGACGTCATCGGCATGAGCGGCCTGCTCGTCAAGAGCACCGTCATCATGAAAGAGAACCTCGAGGAGATGAACAGCCGCGGAGTCGCCGACCGCTGGCCGGTGTTCCTCGGCGGTGCCGCGCTCACCCGTGCCTACGTCGAGGTCGACCTCGCGGAGCTCTACGCCGGCAACGTGCGCTACGCCAAGGATGCGTTCGAAGGCTTGCGGCTGATGGACGCGGTCATGGCGGTGAAGCGCGGCGAGCCGGGCGCGGAGCTGCCGGCGCTGCGCGAGCGCAGGGTGAAGGCGCGGCCGCGGCCGGACGAGGTGCCGGCTGCCGACGTGCCTGCCCGGTCCGATGTCGCGGTCGACAACCCGGTGCCGACGCCGCCGTTCTGGGGCGACTGGGTGGTCAAGGGCATCCCGCTCGCCGACTACGCGTCGATGCTCGACGAACGCGCGACGTTTCTCGGCCAGTGGGGGTTGCGTCCCACGCGCGGTGGGGCGGGTGGGCCGGGTGAAGTTTCCGGTCCGTCGTACGAGGAGCTGGTCGAGACCGAGGGCCGGCCGCGGCTGCGGCATTGGTTGGAGCGCATGCAGGCCGAGCAGCTTCTCGAGTCGGCTGTCGTCTACGGCTACTTCCCGTGCGTCAGCAAGGGTGACGACCTCATCGTTCTGCACGACGACGGTTCGGAGCGGATGCGCTTCACGTTTCCGCGGCAGCGTCGTCCGCGTTACCTCTGCCTGGCCGACTTCTTCCGCCCGGAGGAGTCCGGCGAGGTCGACGTCGTGGCGTTCCAGCTGGTGACGGTCGGATCGCGGGTCAGCGAGCTCACCGCCGAGCTCTTCGCGGCGAACTCCTACCGCGACTACTTGGAGCTGCACGGCCTGTCGGTGCAGCTGGCCGAGGCACTCGCCGAGTTCTGGCACCGCCGGATCCGCGACGAGCTGGGGTTCGCCGGTGAGGACGGCGACGAGTTGAGCGAGGTGCTGGCGCACCAGGCCTACCGCGG
>JAFAQI010000365.1 GCA_019246495.1 Frankiales bacterium
GTTCTCGGTAGTTGGCGCCGGCCGCTTCTCACCGCAACTCGGACACCGTTTCGCGGATGGCGAGACCGGGTGTCCGCACGAGGTGCACGGGAGCGTCACGCGCCCGAACCTACCCGCGCTCGGACGCGTTGTCCGGGACAGTTGGGCGATGCCGCTGGCATCACCGGCCGCCCAGGTCCATGTCGGCGAGAGGGTCGCCGGCGGCGCGTCCGGCCATGTAGTCACGGTGGATCTGCTCGAGCCTCGCCTGGGTCTCCGGAGTCGTCGGGAAGGTGTCACCGTCGTCGTCTGCGCGCGGGCGTAGCCGTCCGGTGGGGATCCACTCGACGTAGTTCAGCCCTGGCCCTCGCGACCACCAGACGTGACCGACCCAGCCGCGGTGATCGTGCTTCCACCGGTCGAGCGTGCCCCGGAACCACTCGCCGGCGACGAGGACCTCGACCGGTCGCTCTGTCTTCGTCACGGCGCTGTCAGCCGGTCGAGTGGCGACCGGTCCCGGTGCGCCGCCCTAGCCCGCTCATCAGCAGCGGAAGCGGCGTACCGGCCGAGCATCTCGCGCGATCGCCACCCAGCCAGCCTCATCAGGTCCGTCTCCGACCCGCCGCCGGCGAGCCAGGCGTGCGCGAACGTGTGCCGCAAGCGGTGCGGGTGAAGGTGCCCGATCCCCGCCTCGTTGGCCCGCCGGCGCAACATCTGCGTGATCCCCGACCCTGTCATCGCACCCTTCGAGCCGAGCCACACGGCCGGCAGCAACTCGGCTCGAGGATGCCGTCCACGTGCACGCAGGTACCGGTCAAGGGCGAGCGCGGCCGCCACGCCGACCGGCAGCGCCCGCGGTCGCCGGCCCTTTCCGAGCACAGTGATGACGCGCTCGTCACGGAACCGGGCGATGTCGACTGTCGTCATCGTCGCGATCTCGGACAGCCGCGCGCCGGTGTCGATGAACAGGCTGAGGATCGCGCGATCGCGTCGATCGACGAAGCTGTTGCCATCGCACGTCGCGAGCAGCCGCGCCAGGTCCCCCTCCGCGACCACGGGCACCGGCGCCTCCGGCACAAGCGGCGCCCGCATCCGCGCCATCGGGGATTCCGCGAGCTCACCGTCGTCGACGAGCCACCGGAAGAGCTGCTGCAACGACCGGTACCGGTTCGCCGCGGTCGACGCCGACTTCGTCGCGACGAGCTGCTCGAGGAACGACTCGACGTGCTCCCGCTTGATCGCCGCGACCGTGGTGGGCATCCCGTGGTCGACTAGGTGCCGCGCGAGCTGGCGGGCGGCCTCGCCGTAGGTCTGGATGGTGCGCGGCGACAGGTTGATCGAGCGCAGGTGCAGCTCCCATGACGGGATGAGCGTGTCGAGCTGCCCGAAGGTCGTCGCTGCCGGCGCGGCCGCCACCGGTTCGGAGCTCAACGTGTTCTGTACCATCGACAGCGACCTTCCGCTAGATGACCTGTGTGCCGTTCGGCGCTGTTTACCTCTGTAGCATCGAACGCACGTACGACACTTTCGGTGAAAGTGCAGGTCAGAGCGGGAGAGTCAAGCGCCCGTAGCTCAACGGATAGAGCATCTGACTACGGATCAGAAGGTTAGGGGTTCGAGTCCCTTCGGGCGCGCAACGTCATTCTGTTGCAGCGCACGGGGACGAGCCGCCGCGACTGATTGCTGCTCGTCGTGGCGGCTCGTCGCCGTCAGGCTCAGGTGAACCGGTAGTGGTCCGCCGCCGCCTTGGCGCTGGTGCCGCCGGGTGTCGTGACCCGGACGTCCACCCGGCCTGCGGCGTGCTGCGGGGTCTTGACCGTGAGCTTTGTCGGCGAGACCACATGCACATGCTTGCCCGCAGTCTTGCCGAACGCGACGGTCATGCCGGAGACGAAGTTGTTGCCCGTCACCGTCACGAGCGAGCCACCGGCCTTCGGGCCACTCGTCGCAGCCACACTTCCGACCGTCGGTTGCCGGAGGTACGTGAAGCGGTCTCCGGCCGCCGGTGCGCTCAGGCCGCCGTCCGTTGTCAGGACCCGGACGTCCACTCGCCCGGCCGCGTGAGCCGGAGTGGTGGCGGTGATCTTCGTGGGTGATACGACGACCACCGACGTCGCGCGCGTGCCGCCGACCCCGACCAAGGTCCCTGGGCTGAAGCCGGTGCCCGTGATCGTCAACCTGGTGCCGCCGGTCGTCGGGCCTCCGCGTGGGGTGACCCCCGTGACCGTCGGTGCGGGGACGTAGGTGAACTGGTCAGAGGCGCTCGTCGTACTGGTGCCGCCGTCGGTGGTCACCGTGACGTGTACGACGCCCGGCGCACCGGCCGGAGCTGTAACCGTCAGCTGGGTCGAGGAGTCGTAGGCGACCGACGGGGAGCTCGCGCCACCGAACATCACGATCGCTGTGGGCGTGAAGTTGGAGCCGGTGACAGTGACCACCCGGCCGCCGCCAGCAGAACCCGAGTTGGGGCTGACGCTGGTGACGGCAGGTGCCAGCTCGTAGCTGAACTGGTCGTTGCTGCTCGTGCTGCTCGTGCCCGCACCGGTCGTGACCGTGACGTCGACGGTGCCGGTCCCGGCGGGCGAGGTGACCGAGATCTGTGATCCGGAGTTCACCGTCACGCCGGTCCCGGGGGACCCGCCGAAGCTGACCGTTGCACCGTTGACGAAGCCGCTGCCCGTGATGACCACGTGGGTCCCGCCGGCCGTTGGACCTGCACTGGGTGCGAGCCCCGTGACCGAAGGTGCGCCCTGGAACGCGTAGTGGTCCGACGCGTTCGTCGCACTCGTTCCGGTGCCTGTCGTCACCGTCACGTCAACGGTGCCCGCCGCGTGCGCGGGCGAGGTCACAGTGATCGACGTTGCGGAGTTGACGATCACGCCGGTGCCCGCCGTACCACCGAAGCTCACGGTCGCGCCGTTGGCGAATCCGGAGCCGGTGATGGTCACGGTGGTGCCGCCCGCCGCTGATCCGGCGCCGGGGTTCACGTTGCTCACCGTTGGCGGACTCGTGTAGGTGAACTGATCGGCGTTGCTCGTCGAGCTTGTTCCGCCGGGCGTGGTGACAGTGACGTGGACCGTCCCACTTCCGGCGGGCGAGGTCGCGCTGATCGAGGTCGCGTTGTTGACCGTGACGCCGGTCGCCGCAGCGTTGCCGAACTTCACCGTGGCGCCGTTGACAAAGCCGGTGCCGGTGATGGTCACTGGCGTGCCGCCTGCGGTGGGTCCTGCGTTCGGCGCTACGCCGCTGACGGTGGGCGTCGCGTCGTAGGTGAACTGGTCGGCGCTGCTGGTCGCACTCGTGCCGCCGGGTGTCGTGACCGTGACGTGCACAGTGCCGCTGCCGGCGGGCGAGGTCGCGCTGATCGAGGTCGCGTTGTTGACCGTGACGCCGGTCGCGGCCGTGCCGCCGAAGCTCACGGTGGCGCCGTTGACGAAGCCGGTACCGGTGATGGTCACTGGCGTGCCGCCTGCGGTGGGTCCTGCGTTCGGCGCTACGCCGCTGACGGTGGGCGTCGCGTCGTAGGTGAACTGGTCGGCGCTGCTGGTGGCGCTTGTCCCGCCGGGGTTGATGACCGTGACGTGCACGGTGCCGGTGCCGGCCGGCGCGGTCGCGGTCAGCTGGGTGGTCGAGTTGAACGCCACCGATCCGGAGGTGACGGAGCCGAACTTCACCGTCGCGTCCGCGGTGAAGTTGCTGCCGGTGATCGTGACGACTGTGCCGCCGGCGGTCGGACCCGCATTCGGCGCGACGCCCGTGACAGCAGGCTGCGCGTCGTAGGTGAACTGGTCGGCGCTGCTGGTGGCACTGGTGCCGCCGACGGTCGTGACCGTCACGTCGACCGTGCCGGTCCCGGCCGGTGACACGGCGGTCATCTGGGTCGGCGAGATGAACGCGACGGACGTCCCTGAGGTGCTGCCGAACTTGACGGTGGCCGCCGCGGTGAATCCGGTACCCGTGATGGTCACCGTGGTGCCACCCGCGGTCGATCCCGCACTGGGCGAGATTCCCGTCACCGACGGCGCCGCGTTGTAGGTGAACTGGTCGGCACTGCTGGTGGCGCTCGTCCCGCCGGGTGTCGTGACCGTGACGTGCACGGTGCTCGCGCCGGCGGGTGACGTGGCGCTGATGGAGGTTGCGTTGTTGACCGTGACGCCGGTCGCCGCGGAGCCGCCGAAGCTCACGGTGGCGCCGTTGACGAACCCGGTGCCGGTGATCGTCACTGGCGTGCCACCCGCGAGCGGGCCAGCGTTCGGCGAGACGCCGGTGACGGTCGGCAGTGCGTCGTAAGTGAACTGGTCCGAGCTGCTGGTTGCGCTTGTGCCGCCCGGGTTGATCACGGTGACGTGGACGGTGCCGGTGCCGGCGGGCGCGGTCGCGGTCAGCTGGGTGGTCGAGTCGAACGCCACTGACCCGG
>JAFAQI010000397.1 GCA_019246495.1 Frankiales bacterium
GACGACGGCGACCGCAGCCCTGCGATGAGCGACAGCAACGTCGACTTGCCGGCGCCGTTGCGTCCCATCACCGCGACGAGCTCGCCGCGACCGACGGTCAGGTCGATGTCATGCAGTGCCCGGACGGCGCCGTACGACGCAGACACTCCGCGCAGCTCGACGACCGCGCTCGACGGCGGGGCGACCGGCCGCGGCACCGGCGCCGGCAGATTCGCCAGCCGATCGCGCAACGAGTCCGCTGCCCGGCGCGCGTCGCGCACCGACAACGGGAGCGGCGACCAGCCGACCGCGCGGCCGAGCTCGACGACCGGCGGCGCGACCGGCGAGGTGGCGAGCATGTCGGCGGGCGCGCCGCTCGTCACCGGTTGACCTGCGCCCGGCACGACGACGACGCGGTCGGCGTACTGCACCACGCGTTCCAGCCGGTGCTCGGCAAGCACCACCGTGAGACCGAGGTCGTGCACGAGCCGGGTGAGGGCGGCGAGGACGTCTTCGGCCGCAGCGGGGTCGAGTGCCGACGTCGGCTCGTCTAGGACGAGCACCCGCGGATGCACGGTGAGCACCGAACCGATCGCGACCCGCTGCTGCTGCCCTGCCGACAGCGACAGCAGCGGACGGTCCCGCACGTCGGCGAGACCGAGCAGGTCGAGTGACTCCTCGACGCGCCGGCGCATCACGTCGGGTGCGACGCCGAGTGACTCCATGCCATAGGCGAGCTCGTCCTCGACCGTGTCGGTGACGAAGCCGGCCAGCGGGTCCTGCCCGACGAACCCGACGAGGTCCGCGAGCTCGCGCGGCGGATGGTCGCGGGTGTCGCGCCCGTCTACGGTCACTCGCCCGGTCAGCCGCCCGCCGGTGAAGTGCGGCACCAGCCCGTTGATGCAGCGCAGCAATGTCGACTTGCCCGATCCGGTGCGGCCGATCACGAGGCACAGCTCGCCTTCGGGCACGACGAGGTCGACGCGATCGAGCACCGGACGTTCGGCATCGGCGTAGGTCACGGAGACGCCGTCGAAGCGGATCACGTCGCCCGCCGCAGCGGGGGAGCGACCCACGCGGGCAGGGTCGCGACGAGCAGGCCCGCGAGCGGCAGCAGCGGCACACCGGGCAGCTCTGGCGGTGTCGTCGTGGGAAAGAGCGCCGATGCACCGGTGAGGCTCACACACACCAGCGCCGCGACGCCCGCTGCAAGCACGAGCCACTCCGGTGCACGCCACGGGTCGGGGCGGTAGCGGGTGCGGCCGCCCTGCCGCGCTCCGACGACGAACCCGGCAGCAGTCGAGGCGCCGCCGAGCAGCAGCAGCGGTACACCAAGGATGCGCGGTGCGGTCGAGTCGACGAGTGCATAAGTGCTCGCGAGCATCGCGACTCCGCCGAACAACACCAGTCCGGCGGTCAGCCGGCGTACCGAAGTCGGCGTCGATCCGCGCCTGCCGAAGCCGCGCGCATCCATCGCCGCCGCGAGATCGACCGAGCGGTCGAGTGCACCCTCGAGCACCGGCACCGCGAGTCCTTGCAGGCTGCGCAGGCCGCGGTCGGTGCGGCCGCGCAACCGCCGCGCCTGCCGGATGCGCGCGGCCGCGGTGACGGCCTGCGGCGCGAACGACAGCGCGACCGTGACGGCGACGCCCGCCTCGTGCACCGCACTCGGCAACGACTTCAACAACCGGCGTGGGCTGGTCAGTGTGTTGGCGGCGCCGACACAGATCAGCACGACGCCGAGCCGAAGCCCGTCGTACGCCGCAGCAAGCGTCCCGTCCAGCGTCACGGGACCACCAAGGCGAACTCCGGCCATCCAGTGCGGCAGTGGCACCTGCGGCAACCTGAACAAGACACGCGAGCCCGGGCCGGTGCCCAGCAACGTGAACAGCAACATGCGCACGGCGATCGCGAACAGTCCGATGCGCAGGAAGATGACGTAGGAGCGGCTCCACGGTGTGTCCGGCCGCCGCGCAGCGACGACGTAGGCGGTGACGCTGACGACGAGTGCGAGCAGCACCGGATTGGTGGTCCGGCTCGCCGCGACGGCGAGAGCAGTCGCCCATCCCCACCACGCCGCAGGGTGCAGCGGTCTGTGCAGCGGCCGCGGCGCCGGTGCCGTCACGATGTTCCGCCCTTACGCCGCAGGCGGACTGTCGCCGCGCCGGCAAGCACGACCGCAGCCGCGATGCCGGCGACCAGCCCCGCCGGGAAGCCGGAGCGGCTCGCTGTACCGGTCGGTTCGGTTGCCGCTGCGACGGACGGCGCCGGCGACGGCTGTGCTGTGGCGCCCGCCGACGTGACGGCAGAACCCGGCGTTGGGTGCGCTCGATGACGCCGGTGTTGCGTCCCGGCTTGGGCAGTCGACGTCGGATGCGCCGTCGGCGCGGCCGGCGACGCATGTCCCTGGTGGCGCACGGGGCTAGGCCGCGGCGCGGCACTCGCCGACGGGCTCGGGCTCGCCGGCGGGCAGATGGTGGTGTAGCTCACGTCCGTGGGCGGCGACTTCATCCAGTGCCAGCCCTCGGTCGACGCGTTCGCGGGTTGGTAGGTGCCGCCGCCCTCGCTGCTGTAGGTCCAGCGCGTAGATCGCGGCGCGCGATGCCAGTAGCTCCAGAAGTGCACGCTGTCGTCCTTCGCGCTGCAGCCGTCGGCGGGCTTTCCATCGATGCTGCCGAGCACGCCGTTGCTGCAGATGGCGAACGTGTGGCCGCCGCTGCTCAGCACGTCGTAACCGGTCGCGCCTTTGTGCACCTTCGCGCACGTGCTGTGCACCCCGCCGCCGAGGTCACCGAAGTCGACGACGAGCGCGACGCAGATGCGGGTCGGCGCGGCCGCGCCGACGGTCGCCGGCGCGACGGTCACCGGGAGGGTGACCGCCGCGAGCACGGCGAACGTCAGGCGCAGGCGCATCAGTGCGGTGACCTCACTTGCCTGACCCGCAAGCGAGGACGGGCGCGGCGTGCCGCGCCCCGGCGCGGTCGATCCACGCGAGTGGCTTCCGCGCGAGAGCCGCGCCTGCCTGGCTCGTGGCGAGCAACGCGCTGCCGTCGTACTTCTTCTCGAACACCACCGCACCGCGCCGGCTGCGCTTGGCGGCACAGCCCACCTGATGCTTGCGAAGCCAGCGCATCGGACGGTCCACAGAGAAGTGTCCGGCGACGAGCGCCTGCACGGCGAGCGCGGTCGAGTTGCCATTGCTCGGTGACCCGT
>JAFAQI010000421.1 GCA_019246495.1 Frankiales bacterium
TTCCATGCCGGCACGCAGCACAACGTCATTCCGGACTCGGCGTACTTCGAGGCGACGATCCGATCCTTTTCGCGTGACGCGCACGAGCGCGTGCTGGCCGAGTCGACCCGGCTGTGCCAAGGGATCGCTGCGGCACACGGCCTCGACGTCGACGCATCTGCCGACCAGCTCTACCCGGTGACCGTCAACGACAACAGCGAAGTCCTTGCGCTGCAGTCCGTCGTCGCCGGGTTGCACGGTGACGACCGCTGGCTGGTGCTGCCCAACCCGGTCACGGGATCAGAGGACTTCTCGCGGGTGCTCGACGCTGTGCCGGGCGCGATGGCGTTCCTCGGCGCGACGCCCGTCGACCGCGACCCGGCGACCGCGCCGTTCAACCACTCGCCCGAGGCGGCGTTCGACGACGACGTGATCGCGGACGGAGTCGCGGTCTACGCCGAGTTCGCCCGGCAGCGGCTCGTCAGCGCGACATCGCCTGCTTGACCAGCGTCCGGCCGAACTCCCACGCGAGGCCGTTGGGTCGCTCACCGTCCTTCATCACGTCGGCGAACGCGGTCAGGAACTCCGTGACGTCGGCGGGGCTAATCATCAGCGGCGGCAGCAGCTTCACGACGGCCATGTGGTCGCCGGCCACCTGCGTGAGGATGCGGTGCCGGGTGAACAGCGGTACGACGACAAGCTGGGCGAACAGTCCCTTGCGCGCGGTGTTGAGCGTCGACCACATCGCCTTGCCGCGCATCGTCGAAGGCTTGCCGAACTCGATGCCGATCATCAGGCCGCGACCGCGGACGTCGGCGACCATCGGATGCTCCTCGGCGATCGCTCGCAGACCGGCGACAAGCTCCTGGCCGCGCAGCGCCGCGTTGTCGATGAGCTGCTCGTCGTCGATGACCGACAGCGTCGCGAGTGCAGCGGTCATCGCGAGCGCGTTGCCCATGAAGGTCGACGCGTGCACGAAGACCCGGTCGAGCGACGAATACACCTTCTCGAAGATGTCCGCGCGCATGAGCGTCGCGCCGACCGGCACGAAGCCGCCGGACAGCGCCTTTGCCACGGTGACGATGTCGGGCTGCACGTCGTCGTACTCGTAGGCGAAGAACTTGCCGGTGCGACCGAGACCGGTCTGCACCTCGTCACAGATCAACAGTGCGCCGCGGGAGTGCAGCAGTTCGCGCGCAGCGCGCAGGAAGCCGGGCGGCGCGACGTTGACGCCTTTGCCCTGGATCGGCTCGATGAGCAGCGCGGCGACGTTGCCGCGCTTGACCTCCCGTTCGAGTGCGTCGATGTCGCCGAACGGCACGACCGTGTCCGGCAGCAGCGGGTCGAAGCCTTGGCGGAACTCCTTCGCGCCGTTGACGGAGAGCGCGCCGGCAGTGAGTCCGTGGTAGGCGTGCGAGCAGTAGACGATGCGCGGCCGCGCGGTCGCGCATCGCGCGAACTTCAACGCTGCCTCGACGGCCTCCGAGCCGCTGTTGCAGAAATAGACGCGCTCCATCCCTGGTGCGCGCTTGACCAGCTGCTCCGCGACGAGCCCGGGCAGCACCGGCAGGTCGAACTGGAGCATGTCGGCGAGATCGGCGTCGAGGACATCGTGCAGCGCTTGCCGGACGACCGGATGGTTGCGGCCGACGCCGGCGACGCCGAACCCGGAGAGGAAGTCGAGGTAGCGGTTGCCGTCGGCGTCCCAGTAGTGCGCGCCTTCAGCGCGGACGAACGTCCGGTCGAAGCCGATTGCGTGCAGCATGCGCGGCACCTGGCTGTTGACGAACTCCGCGTGCAACCGCGCGCCGTCGTTCTGGTGCTGCTCGAGCAACGCCCTGACGTCGAAGCCCACCCGACCTCCTCGTTCTGAGAAGTATGGAACAAACCGCCGCACTGCTACGCTGAACCCAGCGCGGCGCTTTGCCGCAACACTCCCGCGGACGAGCTGTCCGCGCGGTCGCAGGTATATGACGCTCCTCGCTTCGATGGGCTGGTACGACGCGGCCTCCGAAACGATCAGGAGCACACCTGTGCCCACGCACGCTCAACAGCCCCGCCGCCGAGGCCAGACCGGGATGTCCCCCGGCCGCAGTCGCGGTAGTTCTCCGCGGAACGGCAAGCCACAGCGCAGCCGCCCGGCCAATCGGCCGGCGCGACGTCCTGCCGCCCCGCCCGCGCCGTCAGCGCTCGACCTCGCGCTGGCCGAAGCGCTCGCCCGGCCCGAGCCGGAGCCGCGCACGTTCGGTCAGCTCGGCCTGCCGCCGGCACTGGTCACCGTCCTCGCGCGTCGCGGCATGCACGAGCCCTTCGCGATCCAGAGCCGCACGCTGCCGGACGCGCTCGCCGGCCGTGACGTGCTCGGCCGCGCCCAGACCGGCTCCGGCAAGACGCTTGCCTTCGGCCTCCCGCTGCTCGCTCGCCTCGCCGCGGCCGACCGGCGCCGTACGCCGAAGAGCCCCTACGCGCTCGTCGTCGTACCCACCCGCGAGCTCGCCCGCCAGGTCGCGGACGCCATCGCGCCGCTCGGCCACGCGATCGACGTCAAGGTCACGACCGTGTTCGGCGGTGCGCCGATAGGCCGCCAGATCGACAACCTCGCTCGAGGTGTCGACGTCGTCGTCGCGACGCCCGGCCGGCTGCTCGACCTGATGGACCGCGGCGCAGTGCGCCTCGACCGCATCGACGTCACGGTGCTCGACGAGGCCGACCACATGGCCGACCTCGGGTTCATGCCTGCCGTCACGCGCATCCTCGACGCGACGCCGTCGGGCGGTCAGCGGATGCTCTTCTCCGCGACGCTCGACCGCGGCGTCGACAAGCTGGTGACGCGTTATCTCACGGACCCGGCCGTGCACGCGGTCGCTCCCGTCGAGTCACCCGTCGAGCTGATGGACCACCGGGTGTTCGTGCTGCCCGGCGACGCGAAGGTTGCCGTTGCGACCGAGATCGCCGAGCGCCCGGCGCGCACGCTGTTCTTCGTGCGGACCAAGCACGGCGCCGACCGTCTCGCGAAGCAGCTGACCCGGTCCGGTGTCGACGCCGTCGCGATCCACGGCAACCTCAACCAGAACCAGCGGCTGCGCGCCCTCGACGCGTTCGCGTCCGGCCGGCACCGCGTGCTGGTCGCGACGGACGTTGCGGCGCGCGGCATTCACGTCGACGACCTCGACCTCGTCGTGCACTTCGACCCGCCGAACGACCACAAGGACTACCTGCACCGCTCCGGCCGTACCGCACGCGCCGGTGCGTCGGGCACTGTCGTGTCGCTGGTCGAGCCGCAGCAGGCCCGTGACGTCGCCAAGCTGCACGCCGCCGCCGCTGTGACGGTGGAGACCTCGACCGTCCACGTCGGGCATCCGGCAGTGCGCGTTGTCGCCGAGTCGGGCACGCCGATTCCGGTCGCACCCGCGGCCCGGACCGCGCCGCGTCCGGCTGCACGACCGGCTGCACGACCGGCTGCACGACCGGCGCACCGGCCCCAGCGCCGGCGCCGGGCGTCCTGACGGTCGCGACCGGCACAACCGGCTGCGCCATGATGGCGCTGTGACTCGGGACTGCACGTGACCCAGGAAGGCGTGACCCAGGAGAGCACTGCAACGCCGGAGAGCACCGGGCGCGGTCAGTGGACGGTCGCCGGCGCGTATGAAGAGGCGCCAGGCGTGCATCGGGTGCCACTGCCGCTGCCGAACGACGGCCTGCGCGCGGTCAACGTCTATGTGCTCGTCGGCGCGGACGGCGCGACGCTGATCGATGCCGGCTGGGCGATTCCCGAGGCGCGCACCGCTCTTGTCGCTGGTCTCGAGCTGATCGGCCTCACGCTCTCCGACGTACGCCGGTTCCTCGTCACGCACATCCATCGGGACCACTACCAGCAGGCGGTCGTGCTCCGGGACGAGTTCGGGATGCCGGTCGGACTCGGCGCGGGCGAACAGGCGTCGCTCGAGCTGCTGCGTCAGCCGGGCCGCAAGCCCTTGCAGCAGCAGGTGCACTCGCTACGGGTCATGGGGGCGACCGAGCTCTCGGACCAGCTGGCAGCCTTTCTGTCCAGCGACCGGACGATCGAGGACCTCGAGTGGCCGTTGCCCGACGAGTGGCTGCGGCCGGGTTCGCTGGAGACGGCCGGCCGGTCGCTCGACGTCGTGGAGACTCCGGGACACACCCGCGGTCATGTCGTGTTCCACGACGTTGACGCAGGGCTGCTGTTCGCCGGTGACCACGTCCTGCCGACCATCACGCCGTCGATCGGTTTCGAGCCGGCGCTGTCCCCCAACCCGCTCGGCGACTTTCTCTCGTCGCTTGCCGCCGTCCGCGCCCGGCCGGACGCAATGCTGCTCGCCGCGCACGGGCCGGTCGCACCCAGCGTCCACGCGCGCGTCGACGAGCTCGTCGCGCATCACGGCCGCCGGCTCGACGAAACCGAGCAGGCGGTGTCGCGCGGCGCGACGACGGCGTACGAGGTTGCCGGCCAGCTGAAGTGGACGCGGCGGGAACGGCCGCTGGCTGACCTCGACTCGTTCAACCAGATGCTCGCCATCGCCGAGACCGGCGCCCATCTCGACCTGCTCGTCGCGCAGGGTCGCGCGTCGGTGAGCGAGGTCGACGAGGTGCGGCACTACTCCGTCTCGGCCTGAGGCGGCCGCCCAGTGCGGCGGGTGACGCCGGCCGAGTTCGTCCTCGCGCACACCCGGCAACGACCGGCACCGTTCGTGCCGGAGCTACAACTGCACCTCGCCGACGACTCGCTCGCAGTCTGGGAAGCGACCGAGGTCGCCGTCGACCGCGGCGACGTGCCGCCGCCATTCTGGGCGTTCGTCTGGGCCGGCGGTCAGGCGCTCGCCCGGCATCTGCTCGACCATCCCGACGTCGTCGCGGGGCGTGACGTCGTCGACGTGGCGAGCGGATCCGGCGTCGTGGCGCTGGCGGCAGCTCGCGCCGGAGCTACGTCGGTGACGGCGTACGACATCGACGAGTTCGCCGTCGCAGCGATTCGGCTCAAT